>PWIZ01000053.1 GCA_003560175.1 Halomonas sp.
AGGTCAATGGCCAGCCCCTCCAGCGTGCTGTCGAGCCTCAGTCGCGTGGACGCCTCGCCGATGGCAAGCCTGCCCTGCCAGGGGAAGCTGCCGGCGAGCTGCGCCTCGAGGGCCGGGAGCTCCGCCCAGCGCGCCAGGGCCGAGGCCTCGGCATTGCCGGAGAGGCTCAGCCCACCCCCAAGGGTGTCGACATCGGCACGTATCGGACCGCCCAGCAGTTGGCCATCGATACGCCCCTGAAGACCGCCCTGCTCGTCGCGCTGGTGCCACGCCAACGGTCCGGAGAGGTCGCGAAACACCAGCCCGAGCGGAAGATACTCAAGCCGCGGGAAGGCGGCCTGGGTATCGATGGCCAGATCCAGCCCCTCGGGCTCTCCCAGCGGTAGCGTCAGGGCGAGCTGGCCCTCGACGCTACCCTGGGCCTGCCAGTCGGCGACGGCCTCGATGCCCTCTACCGGCATGGCCAGCAGGTAGCGGCGCAGCGCCTCGGCGGAAGCGACAAGCTCGCCCTCGACCTCGAGGCGCTCGTCGATCAGGCGCACCTGGCCGTTGCGGGCCATCACCCCCAGGCTCTCGGCCCGCTGGAGGCTCGCCTCCAGGGCGGTGTCCTCAAGGGAGAGCCGGCCCTCGACGTTCGTCAGGGCCGGCCAGGCCGGATCGAAGGCAAGCCGCCCCTCCTCGATGGCCAACTCCAGGCCGAAGCTCGGGTCGATGCGCTCGGCGCCGCCGGCGATGGGCACATGCAGGCGCAGCGACCCCTCGGGGACGCGACCGCCCACGCCGCCGAGCCAGTCGCGCAGCTCGTCGCCGAGGATCCCCACCGGGAGCCAGGTCGCCAGGGGCGACTCGATGGCATCAACATCAGTGAAGCCCAACGAGAGGCCGAAGCCGCCGCGCTGATCGCCCCCCACGGCGAGGCCGAAGCCGCCCTTCACCTCGGCACCCTTCCAGCCCACCTGCAGCTCTCGGCCGCTGACCAGGGTTCGCGGGCCGTCATAGGCCCAGGTCACCTCTCCGGTGGCATGATCCAGCTCCATGGGGTCGCCGAACAGGGCTGGGAAATTCAGGGTGGCTCCCTGAGCTCCGGCGAAGCGAACCAGGCCGGTCAGGTCGCGGGCCTCGACCCACATGTCCAGAGGGCCACCGCCAGGCGCCTGACCCCAAGGCGAGACCTCCACCCCGTTCAGCGCCGCCTGCGCCAGCCACTGGCCATCGCGGTGGCCCAGGCGAAAGCCGTTGACCTGTCCGCGAGGGTCCAGGGTGTCCACCACCCGGGCCAGGGCCTCCGGTAGCGGCATCCGATGGCGCCAAGCGGCAAGCGATCCCAGGTCGAAGCCGCTGGTGTCCAGCCACCAGCCGTCGGCTGCACCAGCGAGCTGCCAGCGGTGTGGCAGCGCCGGCCCCCAGAAGGCCTCCACAGCGTCGGGTTCGGTCGAATCCGGGCTCACCGCGTCGGCCTCGAACCAGGCCTCCCAGCCGGCGTCACGGCGCAGCCACTGGCCGCGCCCCTCCACCTCGGTGAGTTCGATGACGTGGCGATCGCCGCTATCGTCGGCATGGCTCACCGCCAGCCGTGCGATGTCAAGGTCCAGCCGCGCATCAGCCAGTTCGCCGTGGTGCCAGCGGCCCCACAATCGCGCCCGGCCGCTCGACTCGTCGAGGCGCAGGGGCTCGTCGGGTCCCAGCACCTCCACCAGGCGGATCAGGCTGTCGAGCCGCATGTCGGCCTGCAGAGCGGCGCTGAAATTGCGGAACCCCATGGGACCGGGCAGCACCTCCAGCGCCACCTGCATGGCGGCGTCCGGATCCCCCTCGAGACGGATCTCCCCCTCCAGTTGGGCACGCCGATCGTCGCCGGTCATCAGCAGCCGCGGCGCCTCGAGCACTATGCGCCGCTCACGTCCATGCAGCACCAGGCGCAGGTCCTCGACCCAGGCGCGCTGGCGCAGCAGCACCCCGACCCAGAAGTCGAGACGCTCGAGGTCGAGTTCGCCGGTGGGCTGGAGTTCGGGGGGCAGCTCGGCGGGATCGGGCCAGTGCCAGACCCCCTCGGAGGTCTGGTAGAGATGCAGCGTCACCCCGCTCAGCCGGGCGTCCTCCACCACCGGCACCCCGGCGCGAAGTGTGGCCAGGGTGTCCAGGCGCAGGTAACCGCCCTCTACCTCCAGCAGCGACACGCCCTGCTCATGGGTGCGGATGCTCAGGGCGTCCAGTGAGAGCATCGGGTCGAGACCGGCCAGGCGGGTATCAAGCTCGGCGATGCGCCCCTCGGCGCCGAAGCGCGCCGACAGCAGCGCCTCCAAGTTCGGCGTGAGCCCGTCGGCCAGCGCCAGCGCCAAGCGCAGCGCCAGCAGCAGCAGCGCCAGTGATGCCAGCAGCAGCGCCACCAGGGTCAGACTCCAGCGTGTCACCACACGAATCGGAGACATGGGCTCACATCAGCACGATGTCGTACTGCTCCTGGGAGTAGTGGATCTCCACCTGGAAGCGGATCGGCTTGCCGATGAACTCCTCCAGGTCGGCCACCGCGGCAGACTCCTCGTCGAGCAGGCGGTCCACCACCGCCTGGGCCGCCAGCACCATGTAAGTCTCGGCGCTGTAGGCGCGCTCCTCGCGCAGGATCTCGCGGAAGATTTCGTAGCAGACCGTTTCCGGGGTCTTCAGCGTGCCGCGCCCCCCGCAGGTGGGGCAGGCCTCGCAGAGGGTCTGTTCCAGACTCTCCCGGGTGCGCTTGCGGGTCAGCTGAACAAGGCCGAGCTCGGTGACGCCGGTGCACTTGGTCTTGGCATGGTCTCGCTCCAGCGACTTCTCGAGCACCCGCAGCACCTGGCGCTGGTGCTCGGTATCCTCCATGTCGATGAAATCGATGATGATGATGCCCCCCAGGTTGCGCAGCCTGAGTTGGCGGGCGATGGCGGTGGCGGCCTCGAGGTTGGTCTTGAAGATGGTCTCCTCGAGGTTGCGGTGCCCCACGTAGCCGCCGGTGTTGACGTCGATGGTGGTCATCGCTTCGGTGGGATCGATCACCAGATAGCCGCCGGACTTGAGCTGCACCTTGCGCCCCAGGGCCTTCTGGATCTCGTCCTCGACGCTGAACAGGTCGAAGATCGGCCGCTCGCCGGCGTAGTGCTCGATACGCTCCACCGCCGTGGGCATGAACTCCTCGGCAAACTCGATCAGCTTGACGTGGTTCTCCCGGGAGTCGATGCGCACCTTCTCGATATCGTCGCGCATGACATCGCGCAGGATGCGCATGAAGAGCGGCAGGTCATCGTAGATGACGCTGGGGGCCCCGGCGGTCACCTTGCGCTCGCTCACCTTGCGCCACAGCCGCAGCAGGAAGTGCATGTCCGCGAAGAGCTCCTCCAGCCCTATCCCCTCGGCGGCGGTGCGAACGATGAAGCCGCCGCTCACCTCCAGGCTCTGCCCCACCTGGGCCTCCTCGATCAGGCCGCGCAGCCGCTCGCGCTCGCGGTCGTCCTCGATGCGCTGGGAGACCCCATGATGAGGCGCATCGGGCATGTAGACCAGGTAGCGCGACGGCACCGAAAGATGGGTAGTGAGCCGGGCACCCTTGGAGCCGATGGGGTCCTTGGTGACCTGCACCACCAGCGCTTGCCCCTCGTGGAGCAGATGGCCAATGGAGAGCTGCTCCTCGGTCGGCGTGCCCGGAGGCATCACCTCGTGGGCGTGGATAAAGGCGGCGCGGTCAAGCCCGATATTGACGAAGGCCGCCTGCATGCCGGGCAGCACCCGCACCACCTTGCCCTTGTAAATATTGCCGACGATGCCGCGTCGCCGCGAGCGCTCGACGAAGGCCTCCTGCAGTACGCCATTTTCTACCACGGCGACGCGGGTCTCCATGGGCGTCAGGTTAATCAGTACTTCGCCGCTCATGCGGAAGTCCTTGTCCAGAATGCTTTGTGTCCATTATGCCATAGTGTCATCGGCCCAAGGCATTGGCGACGGGCATGGGGTGAACACTCCCACGCATCATGCGACGCATCGATGCGGGGCTTCAGGCTCTCGCCGCCAGAGCGTTGAGAGCGTGACCGGCGTTCTCGGTTTGCCAGGGGAGCTTCTGCCCGCTGGCAACT
>PWIZ01000338.1 GCA_003560175.1 Halomonas sp.
CGGCCGCTCTGATGCTGATCGGCGGTGGCGCGAAGCACATTGGTACAGTAGCAGAGCCGCACCGGCCCCTGGCGCTTCAGGGAGTGAGCGTCCATGCGCGCCACCTGGGGGGTGACATCGGCGCTGACGCCCATCATGCGCCCGGTGAGCTGGTCGGTAAGCTTGAAGGTCTGCAGGGCCAGGTCGGAGCCGGTGCCGGTCAGCAAGGAGTCGAGAAACTCCGCCGTCGGCGGCATCACCTGGTCATAGCCCCAGCAATGGTAGAGGTTGAGCAGCGCACGGCGCAGCTCCTCCATGCGGCTCGCCTGGGGCGGCAGCACCTCATCCATGCCGTCGGGCAGCAGCCAGCGGTCAGCGATGGTCATGTCAATCATCCTGCAAGGCAGTGAAAATGGCCACGGGGACGCTCGAACCGGGGTCTCGGCGAGCGTCGACGTGCGTCAGGGCTTGCGATAGGTCCTGCGATAGACGGCCACAAAAAAACCGGGCCACGCCCGGTTGAAGGATTCTATCATGTTTGCGCCGGGGATGAACCCCGGCGCAGGCCGCGCTCACTCTCCGTTGGAGGGCGAAGCGCTCTTCAGGTAGCGGAAAAAGTCGCTGGAGGGATCCAGCACCAGCATGTTGCCGTCGCCCTCGAAGCTCTCACGATAGGCGTTCAGGCTTCGCCAGAAGGTGAAGAACTCCTGATCCACGGAGTAGGCATCCGAGAAGATCGCGGCAGCCTCGGCATCACCCTCACCGCGCAGGGTCTCGGAACGCTCGGTCGCCTGAGCGAGGAGCACCTGGCGGCGGCGGTCGGCGTTGGCGCGGATGCGCTCGGACTCCTCCTCACCCTGGGCACGCCACTCACGGGCCTCGCGCTCACGCTCGGAGCGCATGCGCTCGAAGACCGCCGCGGAGACGTCGTCGGGCAGGTCGATCCGCTTGACGCGCACATCGACGATGGCAACGCCGAGCTCATCGCGCAGCAGCGCATCGAGATCCTCGGTCGGTCCGATCATCAGGTCGTCGCGACGTTCGGCGATGATCTGCTGAAGATCCAGTCGGCCGAACTCGTTACGCAGGCTCTCATCGACCCGCGGCTGAATCAGGCGGATCGCCATCATCTCGTCGCCGGCAGTGGCCTCGTAGTAGCGGGTGGGGTTGACCACCTGCCACTTGACGTAGGAGTCCACGATCACCGCCTTCTGCTCGAGGGTCAGGTAGCGACTGGTGTCGGTGTCCAGCGTCAGCACCCGGGTATCGAACTTGCGGATGGTCTGAGTGATCGGCACCTTGACGTGAAGGCCCGGCTGGATATTTTCCTCGATGACCTCACCGAAGCGCAGCTTGACGGCACGCTCGGTCTCGTCGACCACGTAGAGGCTATTGCTGGCCAACCAGGCCACGGCGGCCAGTCCGCCGACAATGAGCAGGGAACGATTATTGATCATTTAGCGGCCCTCCCTGCGGATTCCACCGGTATTGCTGCTAGAGGTCGTCTGGCCGGAGCGCAGGCGCTCCAGCACGCGTGGGTCGAGCTCGCCCTGATCACCCAGACGCGCGTCGGAGGACGAGCCGCCGGCACCTTTACCCATCTGGTCGAGTGGCAGGTACATCAGCGGGCTATCGTCACCCACGTCCACCAGCACCATCGGTGTGCTACCGAACACCTCGGAGATGGTATCCAGATAGAGACGCTCGCGCATGATGGCAGGCGAGTTCTGATACTGCGTCAACAGCGCGCTGAAGCGGTTAGCCTGACCGCGGGCCTCGGCCACCACGGATTCGCGGTAACCCTGGCCCTGCTCGACCAGACGCTGCGCCTGCCCCTGAGCCGCGGGGATGATGGCGTTGGCGTAGGCCATGCCCTGGTTGATGGTCCGCTGGCGATCCTCGCGGGCCCGAATCACGTCGTCGAAGGCGTCGATGACCGGGCCGGGCGCCGAGGTGGACTCGATGTTGATGGTCTGCAGGCTGATCCCGGTACCGTAGCTGTCAAGATAGGACTGGAGACGGCTGCGCACCGAACTGCCGAGAATCTCACGGCCGGAGGTCAGGATCTCGATCATGTCGGTACCGCCGACAACGTGACGCAGCGCGCTGTCCAGCGCATTCTCAATAGAGAGCTGGGGGTTGCGCACATTGAGCACGAAGTCGCGGGGGTCGGCGACCTGATACTGAGCCGAGATCTCGACTTCGACGATGTTCTCGTCACGGGTCAACATCGCCTGAGTCTGAGTCAAGGAGCGCACACGGGTCACGTTGACCATGCGCACATCGTCGATCAGCGGGGGGTTCCAGTGCAGGCCAGGGCTGACCACTTCCTGAAACTTGCCGAAACGCAGCACCACGCCCCGTTCCGACTGGTCGACCAGATAGAAGCCGGTGGCCGCCCAGATAGCCAGGGCCACCACGATCAGCAGGCCCGGCAGCGCGAAGATATTGCGAGGCTTGCCGCCACCGCCCTTGCCGCCTTTGCCGCCGCCGCTCTTGCCGCCGCGGCCGCCCAGCATGCTGTTGAGCTTGTCCTGAAACTTCTTCAGGGCCTCCTCGAGGTCGGGAGGGCCCTGGTTGCCGCCGCGATTACCGCCGCCACCACCATTGCCTCCGCCTTCATTACCGCCACGGCGGCCACCACCACTCCAAGGATCGTGCTGGTTGCCACCACCGGGCTCATTCCAGGCCATAGGTCTTCTCCACTATGTGTTGCGTCCCCGGCCGGCTAGCCGGCCGGGGCTTCGGTTGCGATCCTGTCGACGCCCCGTCTTGCAGGACAGTGGCGCCCGTCGTCCGTGTCTTCGTTATTATCGTCCGCCCGTACCTAGCCTGCTCCTTGCTCCTCCCAGGCCTCGCGATTACTCAGGGCCTCGGGAAGATAGTCATCGGCGCGCTCGCCGAGCCGCGACATCAGCTGCAGGAAGTCGCGGCGCGGCAGGCGCACCTGCAGTCGGGTACCGCCCTGCTCTTCAAAGGCTTCCTCGCGCACCGCGCCAAGCTCGTGAAGGGCAGCACGCAGCCGACCCTGCTCAGGCGCCAAGGTGACGGAAAACTCCAGGACGTCGTCGGCCAGCCGCTCGGCCAGGGCCTGGGCCAACAGGTCCAGTCCCTTACCCTCCTGCGCCGAGAGCCACACCACCTCGGGACGCCCTTCTCCGTCGCGCTCGATGCGTGGCGCGCTGTCGAGCAAGTCGATCTTGTTCATCACCTTGAGCATCGGCACCTCCAGGGCGCCGATCTCGTCGAGCACCAGCTCGACCTGCTGCACATTGAGCTCGCGATCCGGGTCGGCGGCGTCGATCACATGCACCAGCAGGGTCGCCTCGGCGGCCTCCTGCAGGGTGGCGCGAAACGCCTCCACCAGCTTGTGAGGCAGGTGGCGAATGAAGCCCACGGTATCGGCCAGCACCACCGGCCCCACGTCTTCGACCTCCAGTCGCCGCAGCGTTGGATCGAGGGTAGCGAAGAGCTGGTCGGCCGCATAGACCTCGGAGGAGGTAAGCGCGTTGAATAGCGTTGACTTGCCGGCGTTGGTGTAGCCCACCAGCGAGACGCTGGGAATCTCGGCCCGGGCCCGAGAGCGACGATTCTGCTCACGCTGGCTGCGCACCTTGTCGAGGCGCTTGTGGATCGCCTTGATCCGCGCCCGCAGCAGGCGACGATCGGTCTCCAGCTGAGTCTCGCCGGGACCGCGCAGACCGATCCCGCCTTTCTGTCGTTCCAGGTGGGTCCAGCCGCGCACCAGTCGAGTGGACATGTACTCCAGCTGGGCGAGCTCTACCTGCAGCTTGCCCTCATGGGTACGCGCCCGCTGGGCGAAGATATCGAGAATCAGCCCGGTGCGATCAAGCACCCGGCACTTGAGCTCGCGCTCGAGATTGCGTTCCTGGGAAGGGCTGAGAGCGTGGTTGAAGATCACCAGCTCTGCACCATGCACCACCATCGCCTCACGCAGTTCCTCCAGCTTGCCGGTGCCCACGAAAATGCGTGGGTCCGGCCGCTGGCGACTGCCGGTCAGCAGGGTGGCCGGTACAGCACCGGCGGAGCGAACGAGTTCGAGGAACTCACCCGCATCTTCACGCTTCTGTTCGTCCTGGAAGTCCACATGGACGA
>PWIZ01000027.1 GCA_003560175.1 Halomonas sp.
GGCCAGCCGTTGGCAGAGGGCGTCCGGCCGCACCCAGCCGGCGCCGGGGTAGTGCAACGCGCCGGCGTCGGTCGCGACGCCGGCGCACGCGGCGGCCTGTTCGGCGCTCACCCCCGTGACCACGCCCGACGGCAGCGGATGACGCGCCAGGAAGCGCGCCTGGCGCGCCGGCTCCTTCGCGTTGCGGGCCAGCTGCAGTACGCCGCAGGGCGACCATAGGCGCTGCTCCGGGTCGAGCCGGGTCAGCCAGCGCTGGCTGTGGAGCAGGCCGGCCAGATAGACCCGACTCTGGTGGTTGGTCTCTGCGGCAAGCTTGACGTAGAGCGCCCCCTGGGTGTTGCCCGAGGCGCCGGCCCCGGGCCCCTCGGGATCCAGCAGGGTCACCGCCACGCCGCGTTCGGCCAGGGCCGCGGCCACGCTGGTCCCGGCGATGCCGGCGCCGATCACCGCCACGCGGCGCGGCGGTCGTGCCGGGGGCGGGGTGTACCAGGGCGTGGCGCCGCGCCGCCCGTCCTGGGGTGGCGCGGGGATCTCGCCGGCCAGCATCTCGCGCTTGCGCCCGAAGCCCGGCTCCTTGCGCCAGGTGAAGCCGGCCGCCTTGAGTCCGCGCTTGACGACGCCGGCACAGGTGAAGGTGGCGAAGCTGGCCCCGGGGCGCGAACGCGCGGCCAGCGCCGCGAACAGCTCGGGCTGCCACATCGCCGGGTTCTTCGCGGGGGCGAAGCCGTCCAGGAACCAGGCATCGACTCGGCCATCGAGGAGCGCCAGCCGCTCGGCAGCATCGCCGAAATGCAGATCCAGAGTGACTCGCGTGTCGAGCCTCAGCCGGTGTACCCCCGCCACCGGCTCGGGCCACTGGGCCACCAGTGCCTCGGCGCGGCTGGCCAGGTCGGGCCAGATGGCCAGCGCCCGGGCGAGGTCTTCACGAGCGAGCGGAAACTTTTCGGTGGAGACCAGGTGCAGTCGTGCGCCCGCCGCGGCATGGGCGTCGAAGCAGACCCAGGCGACCAGCATGTTGAGTCCGGTGCCGAAGCCGGTCTCGCCGATCACGAAAGGGCGCCTCTCCTGCCAGCGGGCGAAGCGCTCCGGCAGCCGGTTACCGCCGAGGAAGACATGCTCGGTCTCGGCGCGGCCGTCGTGACGGGAGAAGTAGACATCGTCGAAGACGGCGGAGCGGGGGGCCTCTTCGCCGGTGTCATCGCGCCGCCAGTCGAGGCGAGCGGTCTCCAGGGCGGCGAGCGGGGGCAGGCCATCGGGGGCGGTGGTCACGTTAGCTCCATCGGTGGGGTAGGCTGGTCACTCTCTGATCAACGACGCCGCGGCGGCGCCCCATGCTGGCTGGGGGAAAGCGTCCGCGGCGTTTCAACAGTGTTATCCACAGTCTCTGTGCAGAACTCGGCTGTGGACAAGATGCCCTGCCGGCAGCGGGTCAGGGCAGGACCTTCTTGAATGGCTTCACCGTGACCCGGGCATAAACGCCGGCGATCATATAGGGGTCGGCGTCGGCCCAGGCCTGGGCCTCCTTGAGGCTGGCGAACTCGGCGACCACCAGGCTGCCAGTGAAGCCGGCCTCGCCTGGCTCCTCGCTGTCGATGGCCGGGTGGGGGCCGACCAGCACCAGGCGACCCTCGTCACGCAGGGCCTCCAGGCGCGCCAGGTGATCCGGGCGAGCGGCCAGGCGGCGCTCCAGGCTGTTGTTCACGTCTTCACTGATGATGGCATAGAGCATGGCAGTGGTTTCCTCGGTTTGGACGGTTGGCGCCGCAGGATGCGTCCGCGATTGACCGCGCAGGGCCTGGCGCGCACCATGGAAAGCCATTCTGACAAAGTCCCCTGCCGGCGTCATGCCAATGTCCCGACTTCCCGCCCGTTTCGAGGGCGACTCCGAACCGCTTCCCATCGACCTGCACATGCACTCCACCGCCTCGGATGGTGCCCTGTCGCCCGAGGCGCTGGTGCTGCTGTGCCGCGAGCGGGGTCTTACCCATATGGCGCTGACCGACCACGATACCCTGGCCGGCGTGCCCGAAGCGACCGCCGCCGCGGCGCTGCAGGGCATTGTCCTGATTGCGGGCACCGAGCTCTCCACCCAGTGGCGAGGCCACAACATCCATGTGGTGGGGCTGCTGCCGGGAGGCGCTCGCGGTCCCCTGGTCGAGGGGCTGGTGGCTCAGGCCGAGGCCCGGGAACGACGCGCGCTCAAGATTGCCGAGCGGCTGGAGAAGATCGGCCTGGCCGATGCCCTGGCAAGAGCCCGGGAGCAGGCCGGCAGCGAGCGCCCCCTGGGGCGGCCCGACTTCGCCCGGGCGCTGGTCGCGGCGGGGCTGGTGCCCGACGTCGCCACCGCCTTCAAGAAGCATCTGGGCGACGGCAGGGCTGGCGATGTGAAGTCCCTTTGGCCACAGATCGCCGAGGCGGTGTCCTGGATCGTTGCCGCGGGCGGAGTGGCGGTACTGGCCCATCCGCTGCGACACGGCCTCACCCGGCGCAAGCGCGGCCTGCTGCTGGATGACTTCCGTGAGGCGGGCGGCCAGGCCGCGGAGTTGGTCAGCGGTTTCCAGAACGCCGATGCCACCCGTGATCTGGCTCGCCAGCTCCAGGAGCGAGAGCTCTACGCCTCGCTGGGCAGCGACTTCCACTTTCCCGGCGGCCATCTGGCGCCGGGTAGCATGAGCCCGGTGCCGCGCACGGCCACGCCGCCGGTGTGGACCCATCCACGGCTGACCGCCATCATAGCGCCATAGTCGATGCCTTCTTTCAAAGCCGCTCTTGGCAGAGCTGCGATAGGCACTGGATTCATCGAAAAGGAGCTCGAGCATGAGCCAGTTCTTTCAGATTCACCCTGACAACCCCCAGAAGCGCCTGATCGACCAGGCGATCCAGATCATCCGCGACGGTGGGGTGGTCGCTTATCCCACCGATTCGGGCTACGCCCTGGGCTGCCACCTCGGCGACAAGAAGGCCGTCGAGAAGATCAAGCGTCTGCGTTCGCTGGACGATAAGCACAACTTCACCCTGGTCTGCTCCGACCTCTCGGAGATCGGCACCTACGCCAAGGTGGACAACGCCGTGTTCCGGTTGCTCAAGGCCCATACGCCGGGGGCCTACACCTTTATCCTCACGGCCACCACCGAGGTGCCTCGGCTGTTGCTACACCCCAAGCGGCGCTCCATCGGGGTGCGGGTTCCGGACCACGCCATCACCCATGCGCTGCTCGCGGCGCTGGGTGAGCCGCTGATGAGCGTGACGTTGATTCCGGCGGGAGAGGAGCTGCCGATGACCGATGCTGAGGAGATTCGCGACCGCTTCGCAAGCCAGCTCGACCTGATCATCGATGGCGGTGCTTGCCACCTGGAGCCTACTAGCGTCGTGGACCTGCGCGACCTGCCGCCGACGATCCTGCGCGAGGGGCGTGGCGACGTCGCTCCCTTCCGCAACTAACGGCTGGCGCCGCCGGTTCAGCCCGGCGGCGTTTCGCTCTTGGTCTCCTCGTCGCCTCCGCGGGCCTCATGCCAGGCTTCCTGGTCCTCCTCGGAGAGGTGTGGGTCAGGCGTCTCCTCGTCGAGCCAGGTGCCGCACTTGAGGCAGTACTTCGCGGTCCGGTCATGCCGGTCGTGGCCGCAACCGGGGCATGCCTGGTCGGAGTAGCGCTCCTGACGAACCGAGCGGATCACCTCCGCCGAGAACACCCCGGTGGGCACCACGATGATCGAATAGCCGGTGAGCATCACCATGACCGAGAGCCCCTGGCCCAGCGGGGTGACCGGCACGATGTCGCCATAGCCCACCGTGGTCAGGGTGACGATGGCCCAGTAGATGGCCTGGGGGATGCTGGTGAAGCCCGCCTCGGCGGGCTCGATCAGGTAGATCAGCGAGGCGAAGATGGTCACCAGGAATAGCACGGTGAGCAGGAACAGGAAGATCGGATGCAGGGCGCGGCGCAGCGCCTCGACCAGCAGCCGCCCCTCTCCGACGAACTGCATCATGCGCAGGATGCGGAAGATGCGCAGCACCCTGAGCACGCGCACGATCAGCAGGGCCTGGGCGCCGGGAATGATCAGCGCCAGCCAGGTGGGCAGCACGGCGATGAC
>PWIZ01000383.1 GCA_003560175.1 Halomonas sp.
ACTGCCCATGATCACCAGCAGCAGCACGCCGGCAACGGCGGCCATGGTCAGCAGGATCTCGCGGGTCAGGTAACGAAAGATGATCATGCGGCGCCTGCCATGCAATGGGGCCATGCCTTGGGTACACTGTTTCGGCACGGCGACGTGCCGGCATTATCCAGAATCCCCCTGCACTTGTAACCCTAACCCTTGTAACCTCGACGCCTGCAACCAACACGTTTGTCTGTGGAGACGCCATGGAATTCCCAGTAAAGACGGGTAACCCCGCCAAGGTCGAGACCGCCTGCCTCGTCATCCCGGTATATCAGGACGGCGAGCTGCTGCCCGCCACCGCTCGCCTGGACGACGCCAGCGAGAGGCTGATCGGCCAGCTCCTCGAGCGCGGCGACTTCGACGCCAAGCTGGGCAAGGTGCAGATGATTCCCTTCGCCCCCGGCCTCTCCGCCGAGCGGCTGCTGCTGGTGGGCCTGGGCAAGCGCGAAAAGTGCCAGGAGGCCGCCTTCCGCAAGGCGCTGGACGCCACTTTCACCGCCCTGGCAGACCTGCCGGTGGACGACTGCGCCGTAGCCTTAACCGACGTGCCCCTGGACGAGCGCGATGCCGACTGGAAGGCGCGCATGGTCGCCGAGGCGACCCATCGCGCGCTCTACCGCTTCGACCAGTTCAAATCAGAGAAGGCCCCCGCCCCGTCCCTGGAACGGGTGACCCTGCTGGTTACCGAGGACAGCGACGCCGGTGGCGCCCGCGAGGGAGCTCGCATCGGCGATGCCGTGGGCCGGGGCATGAACACCGCTCGCACTCTGGGCAACCTGCCCGGCAACGTCTGTACCCCGCGCTACCTGGCCGAGCAGGCCGAGGCGCTGGGCCGGAACTCCGACGGCGCACTTGCGGTGGAGATCCTCGACGAGGAGGCCCTGGAAGCGCTGGGCGCCCACAGCCTGCTCTCGGTGGGCCGGGGCAGCGAGCAGCCCTCGCGGCTGATCGTGATGAAGTACCAGGGTGCCGACAACCCCAACGAGGCCCCTCATGTGCTGGTGGGCAAGGGCATCACCTTCGACACCGGCGGCATCTCGCTCAAGCCCGGCGAGGCCATGGACGAGATGAAGTTCGACATGTGCGGCGCGGCCAGCGTGTTCGGCACCGTCGAGGCGGTGCTCGGCATCCGCCCAAAGGTCAATCTGGTCGCCATTGTCGCCGCCGCCGAGAACATGCCCGACGGCCGCGCCACCAAGCCCGGCGATATCATCAAGACGCTAAAGGGCCTCTCCGTTGAGGTGCTCAACACCGACGCCGAGGGCCGTCTGGTGCTGTGCGATGCCCTCACCTACGCCGAGCGCTTCGAGCCGGCCAGCGTCGTAGACATCGCCACCCTGACCGGCGCCTGCATCATCGCCCTGGGCCACCACGCCACCGCCCTGCTCGCCAACGACGACGACCTGGCCCTGGACCTGCTCGACGCCGGCGAGGCCTCATGGGACCGCGCCTGGCACCTGCCGCTGTGGGATGAGTACCAGGAACAGCTCGACTCCAACTTCGCCGACCTGGCCAACATCGGCGGTCGCCCGGCGGGCACCATCACCGCCGCCTGTTTCCTCTCTCGCTTCGCCGACAAGTTCCCCTGGGCGCATCTGGATATCGCCGGCACCGCCTGGTCCTCCGGCAAGGAAAAGGGTGCCAGCGGACGCCCGGTAGGCCTGCTGACCCAGTACCTGCTGGATCGCGAAGGCGACGCCGCCGTGGAAACCGAAGCGGAATAGCGCCATGGGCTTGCGTTTTTCCCGCGTCGCCTTTCTCATGTGGGACTGACGATGAACTCACGATCCGGGCCGGCTCTCGCCGGCCCGAACTTCCTGTATCACCCCGGGGCTGGCACGCCTCGGGCGTAGCGGAGACCCCTTGCCGTGTCGACTGCCAGCTTCGAACTCCTGCACAACTCCACTCCCACGGCCGACTCCATCCGTGAGGATATCCTCGCCAACCCCGGTTTCGGCCAGTACTTTACCGACCACATGGCCCATGTGCGCTGGACCCTGGACGCCGATTGGCACGGCCACGAGGTGCGACCCTACGGGCCGCTGACCCTAGACCCCGCCGCCGCGGTGCTGCACTACGCCCAGGAGATCTTCGAGGGCATCAAGGCCTACCGCCACGCGGACGGCTCCGTGTGGACCTTCCGCCCGGAGAAGAACGCCGAGCGCTTCCGCCGCAGCGCCCGGCGCCTGGCCCTGCCGGAGCTCTCCGATGAGGACTTCATCGGTTCCCTCAAGGCCCTGCTGGCCCAGGACCACGCCTGGGTGCCCACGCCGAGCAATGAGGCCGACGAGTGCAGCCTCTACCTGCGCCCCTTCATGATCGCCAGCGAGAAATTTCTCGGCGTGCGGCCGGCCCATGAGGTGGACTACTACGTGATCGCCTCACCCGCGGCAGCCTACTTCAAGGGCGGCGTGGAGCCGGTCTCCATCTGGCTCTCCAGCCACTACAAGCGCGCCGCGCCTGGCGGCACCGGCTTCGCCAAGTGTGGCGGCAACTACGCCGCCTCCCTGGCCGCCCAGAAGGAAGCCAGCGCCCACGACTGCGGCCAGGTGGCCTTCCTGGATGCCGTCGAGAACAGGTGGATCGAGGAACTGGGCGGCATGAATCTGTTCTTCGTCTTCAAGGACGGCCGCATCGCCACCCCGCGCCTGACTGACACTATCCTCGAGGGCGTCACCCGCGACTCGGTGCTGACCCTGGCCCGCGACGAGGGTCTCTCTCCCGAGGAGCGCCCCATCAGCATCGAAGAGTGGCGCGAGGCGGCGGCCTCTGGCGAACTCACCGAGGTCTTCGCCTGCGGCACCGCCGCGGTCATCACCCCGGTGGGCGAGCTGGTCACCGAGGAGGGCGCCATCCGACTGAAAGCGGGCAGCGGCAACCCCATCGCCAAGCGCCTGCGCACCAAGTTGCTCGACCTGCAGTACGGCCGCGCCGAGGATGTCCACGGCTGGCTGACCCGCCTGGTGTAGGAGCCAGGTTTATCCGTGGCCCGACATATCGGCGATGGTTTCCGCCCATATCGCGCGATTAATCGCGCACCTACAAGGCTCTCACCACCGAGGCGAGGGGCGCCGAAGGGCAGGCCGACGCGGAGGTCCTACGCCAGGGATGGCGTCGGTAGCGTACAGGGAAGTATTCACAGCGCCTCCGCAGAGGCCTGCCCTGAGGAAAAGCCCCGGGCAGACTCAGATGACCCAGATCGACTTCTACGTCCTCCCCGACACCACCCTGGAGGCGCGTCTCGACTTCGCCTGCCGGCTGGCCGAGACCATTCAGCGCAAGGGCTATCGGCTGCATCTGCACGCCGAGGACGAGGCCATGGCCCGGGCGCTCGACGAGCGGCTGTGGACCTTCCGCCCCGACGCCTATGTGCCCCACGCCCTGCTGGGGGTGGAAGACGCCGAGGCCGAACTCGACGCTCGTATTCCGGTGACCATCGGCTGGGAGGCCCCACCCTCTCCCGAGCTGGCCGTGCAGGCGCTGCTCAACCTCTCCCCGGGCATCCCCGAGTGGTTCTCCCGCTTCGAGCGAGTCGCCGAGATCATTAATCAGCACCAGGACGTGCTCGTCGCCAAGCGCGAGTGCTGGCAGACCTACAAGAAGCGCGGCTACCCGGTAAAGGCGCACCAGCTGGGCGGGCAGGATCGCCGCAGCTAACGATGGAGGAGCGTCGAGGCAGCGACTTCTTGGAGCCTATTCCTGCGCGCCTTCGCTGCAGATGTCGGCGGCATGGGTAGTCCGGCTGACGCCGGGTGCCCTGCCGCGCTATAATCGACCCCATTTTATCGCCCTCTCCTGCCGTCCGGCCCCCTGGCCGGCGGTGATCATTTCTGGACCCGGAACGCCCATGGACAAGACCTACCAACCCGAGCAGATCGAATCCCGCTGGTACGAGCGCTGGGAGGCCGATGGCCGCTTCGCCCCCTCCGGTGAGGGCGAGCCCTACTCCATCATGATCCCGCCGCCCAACGTCACCGGCAGCCTGCACATGGGCCACGCCTTCCAGGACACCATCATGGACACCCTGA
>PWIZ01000051.1 GCA_003560175.1 Halomonas sp.
AACCTGTAGCTTTAGGAGAAATAAGGATAAAGCAAAAAGAAGAAATCAAGTATTATGAAACTGTGCTTGGTAATTATGAAGAAAAAGGATATGAGGAGGTTGAAGATTTTTATCTGGAGATAATGGGGCAGGATGCAAGTTACAGGTCCAATGCCACTATTTTTCCCTATTATGATCGTGGAGATCCAACAATGAGAGAGTATCATCCTGTTCAACAGAGACTAAATGCAATTGGAGGACATAGGTGGAGTATAAATGGTGATTGGATTACCTGGGAATTTGAAGTGCCTGAATCAGGTCTTTACCAGATAGCTATAAAAAACAAACAGGACCAGCAGCGAGGTATAAACAGTCACAGAGAAATTAGAGTAAATGGAAAGATTCCTTTTCAGGAAGTCAGGGTCTTATCCTTTCCATTTTCTAATTATTATAATATGGATTTACTGGGAATGGAAGATAGAGATGAACCCTATCTATTTTATCTGGAAGAGGGAAAAAATACGATATCAATGGAAGTTGTACTTGGTGATTTATCTGATATAATTCGTGGTATAGAACAACAGCTTTATAATATGAGCAGTGTTTACCGCAGAATTATTATGATAACTTCACCGGATCCTGATCCTTTAAGGGATTATAATCTACAACAGAGGATTCCGGGTATTATTGAAATTATAGGTCACCAGGCAGCTTATTTTGAAAACATAATAGAAGAACTGGAGGATATGGCAGGAGAAATACGGGGTGAACAGATAACAATGCTGGATAATATAGCCCGCACTATGAGAAGAATGGCTGATAGCCCCCGGACTATTCCTGATCGTCTGCCTGAATACCGTGATAATATTGGAGCCCTGGGAAACTGGGTCCAGAATATTTCTAATCAGGCCCTGGCCATTGATTTTATGGTTGTTAGTTCTCCGGGCAAAGAATTACCCAGAGCTCAGCCCACCTTTATGGAATCTTTACGTCATGAAGCCAGAGCTTTTATCCAATCCTTTACCTTTGATTATGACAGGATAGGTAATTTATCTGATGAGGATATTAGAAAAATTGGTGAGGCAATGGGTAGAGATTTTGATGAAATAGAAAGAAGAGATGAACAGATAACTGTCTGGCTTGGTTATGGACGGGATCAGCTGATGGTCTTAAATCAGATGATAGAGGATTCCTTTAGTCCAGAAACAGGTATAACTGTTCAGCTGCAGCTTATATCAGGGATGCAGGGATTACTTATTCCGGCAACACTGGCCGGTACTGCACCAGATGTGGCTATTGGAGCAGCCAATGTGGAACTTGCCTTCCGTGGAGCTTTACATGATTTATCTGAGTTTGATGATTTTGATCAGGTAGCTGAACGTTTTCATCCCAGTGCCTTTATTCCTTACAGATTCCGGGATGAGGTTTATGGTTTACCGGAAACCCAGAATTTTGCCATGATGTTTTACAGAAGGGATATTCTTGAACAATTAGGACTGGAAGTACCCAGAACCTGGGATGATATTATTGCCATACTTCCCACACTTGATAGGTATCATATGGATTTTGGAATGGCCCCTCAAATGGGTTCTATGCTGATGTTTCTATATCAGCAGGGGGTTTCAGTTTATCAACCAGATATGGTTGCCACAAATCTGGATTCTGAAACAGCCATTGACCGTCTTGGTTATATGTCAGATTTATATTTAATTCACCGTTTACCCTATGCATTTAACTTCTTTAACCGTTTCCGTATGGGGGAAATGCCTCTGGCAGTAAGTAATTATGGAGCATTTAACCAGTTACAAATTTTTGCTCCTGAACTCAGGGGAGAATGGAGTTTCACCTTAATTCCGGGAACACGTCAATCTGATGGTTCAATTGCCCACACCAATCCTGTAGGAGGACAGGGTGATGCAGCGACTATTGCCGGCCTTGTAGGAGGTGGAACAAGGGGAACAGTTATTATGGATTCCTCTGAGAAAAAAGAACCGGCCTGGGAATTCCTTAAATGGTGGACCAGTGCACAACCACAGTACCGTTTTGGCTTTGAGCTTGAAAACCTGATGGGGGATGCAGCCCGTTATGCCACAGCAAATATTGAGGGTATGCAAATGTTACCCTGGAGGCCTGAACAGAGAGAGGCTTTATTAGAACAGTGGGAATGGGTTGAAGGAATACCACCAATGCCAGGAGGATACTATGTTACCCGTCAGTTTGATTGGGCTTTCCGGGCAATTGTACTCAATCATGAACCTGTTCGGGAAACAATCGAAGAATATATTCCCCGGGCTGATAGAGAAATAGCCAGAAAACGTGCTGAATTTGGTTATGAAACCAAACTGGAAGATATAGATGAAAAATGGATCCGTTATTTCTGGGATAATTTTACTCATCTTGACCGTCTGGAAGCAGAAGAATTTAGAGGAATAAGATAATAATATAATTCGGGAAAGGGTAAGATTTTTTCCTTTCCCGAATTCAACAAATTAAATTGTTTTAAAGGAGGTTTAATAGATGGATTCAGCTTTAACCGAAACTGCTGATCTTGATTTTAAGCAAAGATTAAAAAGAAAACTAAATCGATTATGGCGCAAAATGAAAGAAAATAAGATATCATATTTATTTATTGCTCCATTCGGTATTGTATTTTTTGTTTTTACTATATTACCAGTTTTAATGTCTTTAGTACTAAGTTTTACCTTTTTTGATTTATTAAACTGGCCGGTTTTTATAGGCTGGGATAATTATGTAAGATTATTTCTGGAAGACGAAATTTTTCTGATAGCTATCCAGAATACTCTGTTTTTTGCTGCAATAACAGGTCCGGTTGGATATATTGCCAGTTTTGTTTTTGCCTGGTTTATTAATGAACTTCAACCTAAGTTAAGGGCCTTTTTGACACTTTTATTTTATTCACCCTCAATGTCAGGTATGGCTTTTCTTGTCTGGAGAATATTTTTTAGTGGAGATTCCTATGGTTATTTAAATGCACATTTGCTGTATTATAATATTATTGATACTCCTATTCAGTGGTTGATTGATCCTACTTATATAATGACCATAGTTATTATAGTTTCACTCTGGATGAGCCTTGGTGTTAGTTTCCTGGTGTTTATTGCAGGCCTGCAGGGTATAGACCACAAGTTATATGAAGCAGGGGCTATTGATGGTATCAGGAATAGATGGCAGGAATTATGGTATTTAACCCTGCCCAGCATGAGGAGTTATCTGATGTTTGGGGCGATTATGTCCATTACAGGGGCTTTTACAGCTGCAGGTAATATTACTGCAATGGTTGGATTCCCCAGTACTGATTATGCAGCCCATACGGTTGTACAACATCTTCAGGATTATGGTCAAATTAGATATGAAATGGGTTATGCTTCTGCTATAGCCTTTTTACTGTTTATGTTTATGATAATTGTACAGAAGTCAGTCCAGAGATTACTTGATAAAATTGGATAGATAGGAGGTAAAAAATTGAGACTGAGAAAAAAGAAAATTTCACGTTCATTTGGAGGAGATTTATTTATATTCCTCATGCTTGCCGGGGGAGCAGTCTTTTTTGCTTTACCACTGGTATATATAGTTAGTCAGGCTTTTAAACCATTTAATGAATTCTTTTTGTTTCCACCACAATTTTTTGTAAGAAACCCCACTCTGCAAAATTCCCAGGATTTATTTGTCCTGATGGGGGAATCATGGATTCCCATATCCAGTTACTTTTTTAATTCAGTTTATATTGTAACCGTAGGACTTCTGGGTAATGTTATTTTTGGTTCTCTGGCAGCTTATGCCCTTTCAATACATGAGTTTCCGGGTAAAAAAACTTTTAATCAAATTATTATACTTTCATTGATGTTTCCCATGGTAGTGGTTGCCATTCCCAGTTATTATATTATAGCTTCTTTTGGCTGGATAGATACCTATTATGCGATTATTATACCTGCCTTTGGAAACAGTCTGGGATTGTATTTGATGAAAAGTTTTATGGATTCAATGGTTCATGATGAATATATTGAAGCAGCACGTATTGATGGAGCCAGTGAACTTAGAATATACTGGCAGATAGTTAT
>PWIZ01000392.1 GCA_003560175.1 Halomonas sp.
AGGCCATCGACAGTGCCGGGTGGATGCACACCGGCGACCTGGCCACCATGGACGAAGAGGGCTACGTGGCGATCGTCGGTCGCATCAAGGACATGATCATCCGCGGCGGCGAGAACATCTATCCGCGCGAGATCGAGGACTTCCTCTATACCCACGCGGCGATCTCCGACGTCCAGGTGATCGGCGTGCCCGACGAGAAGTACGGCGAGGAAGTGATGGCCTGGGTCAAGCTCGCCGACGGCCAGGAGCTCGATGCCGACGGACTCAAGGCGTTCTGCAAGGGCAAGATCGCCCACTACAAGGTGCCGCGCTACGTGAAGTTCGTCGATGAGTTCCCGATGACCGTCACCGGCAAGATCCAGAAGTTCAAGATGCGCGAGGAAGCCACCCACGAGCTGGGCCTCTAGGCAGGCCACCAGGCCGCGGGGCAGATCCGCCACAGAGCCCCGCGGACCGCATCGGCCCGCGGGGTTTCGCGTTCCGGGATGGCGGCCGGCTGCGGCTACCATCTCTGCCGGGGGCCGACAACCCGCCCAAGGCGGCATTGGTGAACCCGCGACGAAGATGCTATTACCTCCCTGACCACGCCCCAATGCGAGACATCTATGCAGGATCTGCTGATCCCCCTGGCCATGACCGGCGTCTTCGGCGCCTTTATCGGCACCCTCTACCGGCTCTCCCGCCGGCCCGGCTACCAGCGCCCGCTGCTCTTCCCGCTGGTCGGCCTGATCGCCGGCGCCATCGGCTTCGTGATCTACCAGCTGCTGGTGATCACCACCGGCGCGCCGCTGTGGCTGCTGCCGCTGCTGGTGATACTGCAGGTGTGGCTGTGGCTCGGCCCCTTCGGTCCCGCCGCCCGCGCCGCGGGCCAGAACCACCCCAAGCGCTGAGGCTTAGCCGCCGGCCAGGCGAAATTCGCCGATGCGTGCAACCGTGCGCCCATAGGCCTCACGCTCACGGCAGGCCGCGAGGAATCCCTCGAGGCGCGGATAGCCCGAAAGCCCGCCCCGACCGGCCAGGGCCAGCACCGGAAAGCTCATCTGGATGTCCACGGCGCTGAACGCCTCGCCGGTAAACCAGGGCCCCGCGGCCAATTCGCTCTCCCAGAAGTCCCGCAGGCGCCGGATTTCCGGCCCCAGATACTGCTGCTCTACGCCGCGGGCGAAGAGTCGACCCAGCGGACGCGCCAGGGCCGGCACCGGCGGCTGGCCGAGCCGCGAAAACACCAGGCCCATGACCAGCGGCGGCATCCCGGAGCCTTCGGCGTGGTGCAGCCAGAAACGATAGCGCTCCCAGGCGTCGCTGCCTCTTGGCGGCGCCAGCCGCCCTTCGGCATCGTGATGAAGGATCAGATAGTCGATGATGGCGCCCGACTCGGCGATCACCCGGTCATTACGGGCCCTGTCGCGAATCACCGGCGCCTTGCCCAGCGGATGCACGGCGCGCAGCGAATCCGGCGCCAGCAGGGTCGCCGGATCGCGCCGATGGGTGACCAGCTCGTACGCTACGCCCAGTTCCTCCAGTAGCCAGACCACCCGCTGGGAGCGGGAGTTCTCCAGGTGATGGACCTCGATCATGGTGTTTCCTCGCGTCGACTCGTTACCGCACCCTAACGCCGATCCCACACGATGTCCTGCCAAGGTCGCCTTTGCTGCACCCCGGCCGAGCACTAGACTGTCCTGCAACGAGTCTCTAAGACAACAATGACGACAACGAGAAAGGGAGAACGCCATGGCCAAGGTCCTGGTGGTGGACGATGAACCCAACATTGTCCTGTCGCTGGAGTTCCTGATGCAGCAGGCTGGCTTCGAGGTAGTCACCGCCGAGGATGGCGAGAGCGCCCTGTCGCGGGTGGCCGAGGGCACCCCGGACCTGGTGCTGCTCGACATCAGCCTGCCGGGCATCAGCGGCTTCGATGTGCTCGAACGCCTGCGCGGCGATCCCGACCATGCCCGCCTGCCGATCATCATGCTCACCGCTCACGGCCGTGAAGTGGAGCGCGAGAAGGGGCTGGCACTGGGCGCCGACGATTACATCACCAAACCCTTTTCCACCCAGGCGCTGGTCGACAAGGTCAAGGCGCTGCTCGCCGAGGTGTCCTGATGGCTCGACGTCTCACCGGACTGCCACGCCGCCAGCGGCTGATCGGCCTCTGGCTGTTGCTCAGCGGCGTCAGCATCTTCGGCGGCGCCACCTTCGCCCTGTGGCTCGACACCCTCTTCCAGCCCACGGGCCTGGCCCGCCTGGTGCTGTGGCTGGGTTGCTTCTCCGGGGGCGGCACCATCTTTCTGGTGGGCCTGCTGCTGGAGCGCCAGCTGTTCACGCCGCTGCGTCACCTTCAGGTGCAACTGGCCCGCCTGGTGGCCAATCCGGACGCCCGGGAGGACTACCCTCCCGAGGGCTGGCTACGCGCTCTGGGACCTGATCTGGTGAAGGTGCGCGATGCCTGGCGTACGGACCGCGGCCGTCTGGCCACCGCTCACGCCGAGGGCGCGCGCAGCGCTGCCCGCATCCGCCAGGAGCTCGAGACCCTGCTACAGGTCCTCGACACCCCCCTGCTGCTCTGCGACCAGCATCGCCGGGTACTGCTCTTCAACCAGGCGGCCGAACGCCTCTTCGAAGATCACCACGGGCTCGGCCTAGGCAAGCGTCTCGAGAGCCTGCTGCCCGCCGTCAGCCTGCAGGACGCCCTGGGTCAGCTGCCCCGGGACGGCTCGCCGCGAGAGGTGCTGGTACCCTGCGACGAGCGCTGGCTGCGCGCCGTAATGCGCCGGGTACCGGGCAGCCACGGCGAGACTCTGCTCACCCTGAGCGACACCACCGCCGCCTGGACAAGCGAGATGGGCGCCCGGGCCGATCTGCTCGACAGCCTGCCGCGCCTGCGCCGTCACAGCGCCAGCCTGACCAGTGCGGCCGACGCCCTGACCTCCCTGGGTGGCACCACCGGGGAGATGCGCCAGCGCCTGGAGAGAGTGATCGACGAGGAGAGCCAAGCTCTCGGCGAGGACATCGAACATCTTGCTGCCCTGGTGGAGCAAATGCAGCACGAGGGGGAGCGACTGGTGCCGCTGTGGTCTAACGACCTATGGGAGGCTCTCAACGAGCGACGTGCCGGCCAGGTCACGGTAGTGCCGGTTGGCATGCCCGCCTGGTTCAAAGGCGACGCCATGGCGCTGCTGGTGCTGCTCGGCTCGCTGATTCAGGAACTGCAGGAGCATCGAGACCCACAGGAGCTCGAAGGAGAGGTCTGCCTGGGCAACAAGCGCGTCTATCTGGACCTGATCTGGCGCGGAGCGCCGCTCAGCGAGCGCCAGCTTAACGAGTGGCAGCAGCGTCGCCTGGACGACCTGCCGCTTTCGCCGCGGGTAGCCGATGTGTTGCGCCAGCACGCCAGCGACGCCTGGAGCCTGGCCGATAACGACGGCGTGCACGCCAGGCTACGACTTCCGCTGCCCGCCACCGAACGGGTCGGCGCCCCGCGGCCGGCCACCCCGCCACGCCCCGAGTTTCACGACTTCGGCATCGCCGAGCTGCCCCACCCCGACGCCGAACTGGCGGCCCGCCCGCTTCGCGCCCTGGAGGTGGTGTCCTTCGATACCGAAACCACCGGCCTCGAACTGCGCCGCGGCGACACCGTGATCAGCATCGGCGCCTGTCGCGTGGTCAACTCCCGGCTGTTGGCCAGCGAGGTATTCGACGTGCGCGTCGACCCCGGCAAGCCGATCCCCCCGGCCAGCACCGCGATCCACGGCCTCACCGACGCTGACGTGGCGGGTGCACCGCCCTTGCAAGTGGTGTTGCCACGCTTTCGTGATTACGTGGGCGACGCGGTGATTCTCGCCCATAACGCCGCCTTCGACCTGCTGGCCCTGCAGCCGCCGGGGGCCGGGGTGACCCTGGACATGCCGGTGCTCGACACCCTGCTGATCTCACGGGCCCTGGATGCCAGCCTGGATGGCCATGACCTGGACAGCCTGGCGGAGCGCTACGGCCTGAGCTTCCCGCCGGGCACGCGGCATACCGCCCTGGGCGA
>PWIZ01000231.1 GCA_003560175.1 Halomonas sp.
AGCAGCAGGATGATGGCGCCCACCTCCAGGCTCAGCAGCATCACGATCAGGGTGGCCAGGGATCCATAGACGGCATTGACGAAGGAGATGTTAGCGAAGTAGTAAACCAGCAGCAGACGCACTCCCTCCCACAGCAGAGAGGCGACCAGGCCCCCGATGATGGCTCGGCGCAGCGCCACCTGCACTACTGGCAGCACCTTGTAGATGGCACTGAACAGCAGGAAGACCCCCAGGAAACTGGCCAGGTTGAGTACCGGCTCCGAGAGTCCGGACATGGGCAGTTCGCGGTCGAACAATGCCAGCCACAGGGCATTGAGGGAACTGGCCAGGGTCACCAGCAGGGTGAGTGCCATCAGCCCCGCGCCGAGCACGACCATGAAGGCATAGGGCAACAGCACCGAGACCCAGACACTGCGCCCGTGATGATGAGTGTCCGGGGCGTGGAAGATGATCGCCAGGGCGTCCTCCAGCATGCGGAAGGCGAAGGAGCTGAACAGCAGCAGCACCGGGAAGCCGAGGATGCCGATGACCTCTCGGGTGTCGAGCAGGGCACGCACCGCATCGAGCAGCACCTCGGCGTGGGCGGGTGCCAGGTGCTGGGCCTGGATGCTCAGCACTCCCAGCAGATGCGTCTCGTCCACCACCCGGGCCAGCAGTACCACCAGAAGCGCAAACAGCGGCACGATGGAGAGCAGGATGTTGTACCCCACCCCGCCTGCCAGCAGGATGCCGCGGTTGCGCAGAAAGGCCGTGAGTACCCGCCACAGGAAGCGGCACACCAGCGGCAGCAGGGTGACGGCGAGGTGGCGCTTGGGGCGCGGTGGGAAAGGAGGAAGCATTGGCCTGGCCGTCCATGGGCGTCCCTGCATCATACGCTTGCCGCGACGCCTTGCGTCAACGGGTCGAGCCTTGCCCCCAGGGAGCGTCAGCGAGGATGTTCCCACTGACTCTGAATAACCCAGGGATGGTCTGGCGGTAGTGTTATATTGAACCAATGCCGGTGTGCTGAAAGTGGGCGGCCCTGCCCTCTACCATGTCGCGCCGGCAAGGAGAGGAACATGCGAAACATCATTTACATCATCGGCCTGATCGTCGTGGTGCTGTTCATCCTGTCGGTACTCGGATTGCGCTGACACGCTCTTGTCACCGTGTCGATCCTGAAAGCTGAGCCTCGCCTCACCGACGTCACTCGCTCATTCCGCTTCCAGCATCTCCTCGATGAGGGCGTGCAGTTCCTGCTGATACTACCCGCCGGGTGAGGGTGGGTGGGGATCTGCCGTGATGGCGACGGAAAGCTCCCGAGCGGGAATCACGTAGAGTGCCTGGCCGCCGAAGCCGCGACCGTAGTAGACGGTCTCGCCGGCGAGCTCGGTGACAAACCAGCCATACCCATAGCCATCGCCGGTCCAGTGCGAGGTTCCACGGGGCTCCCATGAGGTATCGACCCAGCCCTCGGGCAGCACCCGCCGGCCGTCGATGACGCCGTCCAGGCGATAGAGCTCGCCGATCCGAATCAGCGCTCGAGGCGAGAGGCGCATGTCGTTGCCGCCGAAGTAGATCCCCTGGGGGTCGCGGGGCCAGGTGGGAATGGCGATGCCCAGAGGCTCGCCCAGCAGCCGCCGCGCTAGCGTCAGGGTGCTCTCGCCACTGGCCCGGGTCAGCGCCGCCGAGAGCAGGTGGCTGGACCCGGTGGAATAGAGCATGCGCCCACCCGGCTCGTCGACGAAGGGGCGGGACAGGGCGTCGCGCACCCAGTCGGGGCTGGCGACCCAGGCGCCATAATTTCCACCGGAGGTGCGCTCGAGGCCGGCCTGCAGCGACAGCAGGTGCCCCACGGTGATCTCCCGGACCCGGGGGTCGGCCCGGGCGGGTACGAGGGGACCGAGCAATGCTGCCACGGGCTGGTCGGGGGAGTCGATCACGCCTTCCTGAATGGCGGCGCCGACCAGCGCCGCCAGCACCGTCTTCGACAGCGACTTGATGTTGGCGGGACGGTCGACCCCGGGGCCGCCATAGGTGCGCTCGAAGCGAATCTCGCTATTCTGGGCCACCACCACGGCGTGCAGGCGGTCGAGGCTTGTGGCCCGGGCGTCGAGGCGCTCCAGCGCATTCGGCGAAAAGGGGACTTGCCGTGACGCTTCGTCGGCCTGCGCATGGCATGCCGCGGCGACAGCCAGCATAATGAGCCCCCCCAGCAGGGCATGAACGACATTCTTGTGGCGCAGGTTCGTCATCGAGACTCCTTGCCCGCTGGATGTATTGGGCTGGCGCGAGCCTCATATTCGAGGCGTCAGCCGCCGCGGGGTTCCAACGCTCACCTTTATATTGCCAGCGAGAGACCATGGCCAAGTTTGAACTGATCGGCACCGCCAGCATTCCCGGCAAGGGCAGCGAGCTGCGCCTGCTTCGGCGCAACGACGAGTTCTCCATCCGCATCGCCGGAACCGCCGGTGAGCTGATGAATACTCGCCTGCACGGCTCCGAGGATGCTCTGGCCGAACTGGCCTGCCAGCGGGTCGCCGACCGTCCCGGTGCCAGGGTGCTGGTAGGCGGCCTGGGCATGGGCTTTACCCTGGCCGCGGCGCTGGCCGCTCTTGGCGAGGATGCCGAGGTGGTGGTGGCCGAGCTGGTGCCTGGGGTCGTGGAGTGGAATCAGGGCCCGCTGGGCGCCGCCGCTGGCTATCCGCTCAACGACCCGCGCACCCGGGTCAGCGTCGGTGATGTGGGTGAGCTGCTTCGCCGCGAGCCCGGTGGCTTTGATGCCATCATGCTCGACGTGGACAACGGCCCCGAGGGGCTGACGCGGCGCGAGAACGATTGGCTCTACTCGCCCAAGGGGCTGGCCGTTGCGCAGCAGGCGCTGCGCCCGGACGGAGTCCTGGCGGTATGGTCGGCGGGCCAGGACCCGGCCTTCACCGAGCGCCTGAGGCGCATCGGCTTGCTGGTCGAGACGGTCACGGTTCGCGCCCACCGTCCCGGCAAGGGCGCCAGGCACTGCATCTGGCTGGCTTACTGAGATGGTTATGGACGAGGGACGAGACATGAATGATAGGGATGCCGGCGAGCGGCTCTCCAAGCGTCTGGCCCGGGAGCTGCCCTGTTCGCGCCGCGAGGCCGAGCTGTACATCTCTGGTGGCTGGGTGAAGGTCGATGGCCGGATCGTCGAAGAGCCCCAGTTCAAGGTCTTGGATCAACGCATCGAACTGGTCCCTGGCGCCACGCCTCGAGAGATCCCCTCGGCCACGCTGCTGTTCAACGCGCCCGCCGATATCGGCGCCGGCGAGGCCAAGGGTGAAGATCTGGCCAGGCGGGTGATCCGAAAGGCCACGCACTGGTCGCAGGATCCTGCCGGCCGGGCGCCCCTGAAGGCGCACTTCCGCGGCCTGGCGACGCTTTTGCCGCTGGCCATCGGCGAAGAGGGCCTGCTGGTATTCACCCAGGACCGCGGGGTGATGCGGCGTCTCGATGAGGGGCGCGCTCGGCTGGAGGAGGAGTGGCAGGTGGAGGTGATCGGCAGCCTGGATGAGCGTCAGCTGGCGTCGCTGTGCGATGGTTCGGCGGTGCCCGGGCGGCGGCTGGCGCCGGGAAGCGTCAGCTGGCAAAGCGAGACCCGCCTGCGATTCGCGCTCAAGGGCATGGTGCCCGGACAACTTGAGCTGATGTGCCGAGCCGTGGGGCTGACCGTGGTCGCTACCCGGCGGCTGCGCATCGGGGGGGTATCGCTGGGTCGAGTGCCGGTTGGCGAGTGGCGCTACCTGAGACCCGGGGAGCGTTTCTGAGCGTTCACTCGACCGGGATAGCGTCTCTTTCCCCTGGGTGACCCGCTCTGTATGCTGAGTTTCGGGTACGCTGAATATCGAGTAGGCTTATTTCGTAATGCCTGGCCGTTCGGTCCTATGCCGACCGGTCCAGATCCCAAGGTTGAATCAGAGAGGATGCATCCATGTCGGAAACCTCCCAGACGTCACCGTTCAAGGATAACCGTGTCAGGGGACTGGCAGGCGTAGCCGCCGTTGCCGTCATCTGGGCCAT
>PWIZ01000090.1 GCA_003560175.1 Halomonas sp.
GAAGCCGGGGTGGCCAACGCCGAGCTCAACCTCAGCTATACCGAGGTGCAGGCGCCCCTGGCCGGCCTGACCGGGCTAGAGAGCTTTCCCGAAGGCAGCCTGATCGAGCGTGGCACCCTGCTGACCAGCGTGACCCAGCAGGACCCGATCCACGTGCGCTTCTCGCTGCCGGAGCGCGATGCCGCCCTGCAGCGCACCGCGCGCCGGGCCATGAGCGATGCTCAGGCGGAGGCCCCCCGCGAAGCCTGGCTGACCCTGCCCGACGGCAGCGAGTACGCCGAGCGCGGTCTGCTCGACTTCACCGATAGCACTATCGACCCGCGCACCGGCAGCGTCTCGGCCCGTGCCGTGTTCCCCAACCCCGATGGCGAGGTGGTTCCCGGCCAGTTTGTTCGCGTGCGGGTGCTGGTCCAGGAACTCGACGACGTCTTCCTGGTACCCCAGGAAGCGGTGGGCCAGGGCGCCCAGAGCCCGCGTATTTTCGTGGTCGAGGACGACACCGCCCACGCTCGCAGCGTGGAACTGGGCCCCATCGTCGACAACCGTCAGGTGGTGCTGTCGGGCCTCGAGAGTGGCGATCGCATCGTGGTCAGCGGTCAGGTGGTGCTCCAGGACGGCATGCCGGTGCAGGTGAGCGTGGCGGACCCCGCCGAGGAAATCGTTGACGACGAGACGGCCGGCGAGGTGTCGCTGGACGACGAACTCGCCGCTGACGAGGAGGCGTGATGCTCAGGTTCTTCATTGATAGACCGATCTTCTCGTCGGTGATCTCCATCATCATCGTGCTGGCCGGCCTGGCCGCGCTTCGCATGTTGCCCGTGGAGCAGTACCCCGACGTGGTGCCGCCTCAGGTGGTGGTGCAGGCCGCCTACCCCGGCGCCAGCGCGGAGGTGATCGCCGAGGCGGTGGCGGCGCCGCTGGAGCAGGAGATCAACGGCGTCGACAACATGCTCTATATGGAATCGGCCTCCACTGATGCCGGCAGCCTGCAGATTACCGTCTCCTTCGCGATGGGTACCGACCCTGATCAGGCCGCTATCAACGTCAACAACCGCGTGCAGGCCGCCACCGCGCGCCTGCCCCAGTCGGTGCGCGACCAGGGCGTGCGCGTCGAGTCGCGCTCCACCAATATCCTGATGGTGCCGGTGGTGTTCTCGCCGGATGGCAGCCGCGACGTGCTGTTCATGTCCAACTATGCGCTGCTCAACGTGCTCGACGAGCTGGTGAGGATTCCCGGGGTGGGGGACGCCTCGCTGTTTGGCGCCCAGGACTACTCCATGCGCATCTGGCTCAGCCCCGACAAACTGGCCCAGTTCGACCTGACGCCCAACGACGTGGCCGGGGCGATCCGCGAGCAGAACGCCCAGTTCGCCGCCGGCAGTCTGGGCGCCGAGCCCTCGCCCGAGGGCCAGGCCTATACCTTCACAGTGACCACCCGCGGCCAGCTCTCTACTCCCGAGGAGTTCGAGGAGATCATCCTGCGCGCCGAACAGGACGGCAGCACCCTGCGCCTGGGTGACGTGGCCCGCGCCGAGCTGGGTTCCCAGAACTACGCCTTCTCGGCCACCTACAACGGACAGAACGCGGTGCCCATGGGCGTCTACCTGCAGCCGGGCGCCAACGCCCTGGAGACCGCCGAGGCGGTGCATGAGGCGCTGGAAGAGATGGCGGGGCGCTTCCCGGAGGGCCTCACCTACACGGTGCCCTACGACACCACCGAGTTCGTCGAGATCTCCATTCGTGAGGTGTTCATCACCCTGCTGATGGCGGTGGGGCTGGTGGTGATTGTGACGTTTCTGTTCTTGCAGCACTGGCGCGCCACCCTGATTCCGGTGGTGGCCATTCCGGTGTCGCTCATCGGTACCTTCGCCGGCATGCTGGCCTTCGGCTTCTCGGTCAACCTGCTGACGCTGTTCGGCCTGGTGCTGGCTATCGGCATCGTGGTGGACAACGCCATCATCGTGCTGGAAAACGTCGACCGGCTGATCAATGAGCAGGGCATGAAGGCCCGCGAGGCCTCCATCGAGACCATGAAGCAGGTGGCCGGGGCGGTGGTCTCCTCCACCCTGGTGCTGGTGGCGGTGTTCGCGCCGGTGACCTTCCTGGGTGGCCTGACCGGCGAGCTCTACCGTCAGTTCGCGGTGACCATCGCGGTCTCGGTGGTGGTCTCCGGTGTGGTAGCCCTGACCCTGACCCCGGCCATGTGCGCGATGCTGTTGGACAAGCAGTCACACAAGGTGGCGAAGCCCTTCCAGTGGTTCAATGCCGGCTTCGACAAGCTCACCAACGGTTTCAGCTGGCTGGTGGGCAAGCTGCTACGCCACGCGGTGATCGGCGTGGTGCTGTTTATCGGCGTGATCGCCATGACGCTCTTCACCATGTCGCGCCTGCCCCCGGGGCTGGTGCCCCAGGAGGATCAGGGCGTGGCGCTGGTGGTCTACCAGCTGCCCCAGGTCTCGGCGCTGCCGCGCACCGAGGCGGTGCGTGATCAGGTCTCCGAGATGTTGCTGGAAATGGACGAGGTCGACGAATTCACCTCCTTCGCCGGCTTCGACATCATCGCCGGCGCCCTGCGCACCAACACCGGGGTGGGCTTCGCCAACCTGGCCGATTGGAGCGAGCGCACCGGCCCCGGCCAGGACGCCCAGTCGCTGGCTGGCCGGATCATGGGCATGGGGGGCGCCATTCCCGAGGCGCTGGTGATCGCGTTTACTCCGCCGCCGATCATGGGGTTGTCGCTGACTGGCGGCGTGGAGGGCTATCTGCAGGTGCGTGGCGACACCACGACCCAGCAGATCGCCGACCTGGCCAACCAGCTTGCCGCCGCGGCCAACGAGCGCCCGGAGCTGACCAACGCCCGCACCACCCTGGACACCTCGATCCCGCGCTATCGCGCCGAGCTGGACCGGGAGAAGGCCCGCGCCATGGGGGTGCCGGTCAACGAGGTGTTTGCTGCCATGCAGAGCACCTTCGGCTCCATGTACGTGAACGACTTCACCCTCTCGGGTCGCAACTGGCAGGTGAACCTGCAGTCGGAGGGCGAGTTTCGCAGCAAGCCCGAGGATCTCAACAAGGTCTTCGTGCGTTCCCAGAGCGGTGAGATGATCCCGCTGAGTTCAGTAGTGACCCTGACCCGCGAGTCCGGGGCGGACATCTTCAACCGCTACAACGTTTACTCCGCCGCCAAGTTCCTGGCTGACGCCGCGCCGGGCTTCACTACGGGCCAGGCCAAGGATGCCATGGACCAAGTCGCCGCCGAGGTATTGGAGGGTGGTGATGTGCAGCTGGGATGGACCGGCGAGGCCTACCAGCTCGACGCTGCGGCCGGTGCCGGCGCCCTGGCCTTCGGCCTGGGCCTGCTGATGGTATTCCTGATCCTGGCCGCCCAGTACGAGCGCTGGACGCTGCCGCTGGCGGTGGCCACCGCGGTGCCCTTCGGGGTGTTGGGGGCGGCGTTGGCCGCCATGCTGCGCGGCTTCCCCAACGACATCTACTTCCAGGTGGGGCTGCTGGTGCTGATCGGGCTGGCGGCCAAGAACGCCATCCTGATCGTGGAGTTCGCGGCACAGAACCGTCGTGCCGGAATGAGCTCCACCGAGGCGGCCCTGGGCGCGGCGAGGCAGCGCTTTCGTGCCATTCTGATGACGGCCCTGACCTTCATCATCGGCACGCTGCCGTTGGTCTTTGCCACCGGCGCCGGCGCCAACAGCCGCCAGGAGATCGGTACCGTGGTGGTGGGAGGCATGATCATGGCCAGCTCCTTGGCGCTGATCTTCGTGCCGTTGGCCTACAAGGTACTGGAAGACTTGGTGACCTGGCGCCGCGAGCGCAAGGCTAGCCGCTTGGATAAGGTGACCCCCCATGCGTAAGACGCTGCCTGTCCTGCTGCTTTCCACTGCCCTGCTGGCCGGCTGTGCCGTGGGGCCTGACTATCGGGCTCCCGCGCTGGACCTGCCCGAGCAGTGGCCCGAGCACGTGCTGCTCTCCGATGAAGCGCGGGCCGACTGGCAGCAGTGGTGGCGGCAGTTCGAAGATCCTTACCTGGACGGGCTGGTGGCGCGGGCCGTGGATGACAACCTGGAGCTGCGTCTGCAGCTGGCGCGGATCCAGGAGGCCCGGGCACGGTTGGGGCTGGCCCGCGCCGAGCAGCTGCCGTCGGTGAGCGCCCAGGCCGAGGCCGCCCGGGAGCGCACCCCGGGGGCCGCCTCGCCGCTGGGGCAGAGCAGCACCGACAGCCTCTTCTCTCTGGCCGGCGTGCTCGACTACGAACTCGACCTCTGGGGACGTCTGGCCCGTGAGCGGGAGGCCTCCGAGGCGCTGCTCGATCAGAGCCTGTTCGCCCACGATGCGGTGCGACTCAACGTGATCGCCGACGTGGTGGCCACCTACTTCGACCTGCGCAGCGCCGAGCGCCAACTGCGCATCACCCAGGCCACGGCGGAGTCCCGGGAAGAGACCTTTCGCCTCGAGCAGCTGCGCTTCGATGTGGGCGAGAGTGACGAGCTGGCGCTGCGCCAGGCCCAGTCCGAGCTGGAGTCGACCCTGGCCCAGCTGCCGTCGCAACGGGAGCGGGTGCGGGTGCTGGAGGGGGCGCTGGCGCTGCTGGTGGGCATGAGCCCTGCCGAGCTGATGGCCGAGCTGGACTACGGCGACACCAACCTGGAGGCGATCTCCCTGCCCGACGGCGTGCCGACGGTGCTGCCCTCCGAGCTGCTCGCGCGGCGTCCGGACATTCGCTCCGCCGAGGCGGGCCTGGTCGCCGCCAATGCCGGTATCGGCGTGGCCGAGGCGAGCCGTCTGCCGCGCTTCAACCTGGGAAGCCTGCTGGGCAGCGCCGCCGGGGAGGCCGGTGACCTCTTCACTTCAGCGGCCGCCACCTGGGGGCTCTCTGCCACGGTGATGGGGCCTCTGTTTGATTTCGGCCGCAGCGCCTCGCGCATCGACACCGCCGAGGCTCTGGCCGAGCAGGCCGAGATCCAGTACCGCGTCACGGTGGCCCAGGCCTTCAACGAGGTGCGCAACGCCCTGGTCACCTATGAAGCCAGCGGCGAGCGCGTTGAGGCGATCCGCCGCCAGTTGACGGCCTTCGAGCGCACCCTGGAGCTGGCGGAGGTGCGCTACCGGGAGGGCTTCGTCGGCTTCATCGAGCTGCTCGACGCCCAGCGCGCCATGCTCGCCGCCGAGCTGGCGCTCTCTGAAGCGATGCGCGACCGCCTGACGGCTACCGCGACCCTGTTCAAGGCGCTGGGCGGCGGCTGGCAGGTCGAGGGCTGAGGTGCCGAAAGGCCCAGGAAATCGGGGCTGGCCGGGAGGCTGGCCCGAACCAACGCAAGGGAGACATCGCATGGCGACCCGAATCACCGCTTCCCGACGGGACGACGGGATCATGGGGCTCAAGATCAGCTGCCCCGAGCGGCGTAATATCCTCGATGAGGCGAGCTACACCCGGCTGATCGAGGGAATCGCCGCCGCCGAGGCCGACGATGGCGTCAAGGTGTTGATCATCACCGGCACCGAGAACTGCTTCACGGCGGGCAACGACCTGGCCAACTACCAGGCCCTGGCCGAGGCCGACAGTGTCATGGCGATCACCTTCCTGCGTCGGCTGCAGGCGTTTCCCAAGCCGGCCATCGCTGCGGCGGAGGGCATCGCTCTGGGCCTCGGGATCTCGATCTTGCTGCACTGCGACTTCGCCTATGGGGGGCAATCGACCCGTTTCCAGTTGCCCTTCACCCACTTTGCCCTGACTCCTTTGGGAGGCACCACCTGGCTGCTGCCGCGGTTGGCGGGCCACAAGGCGGCGGCGCAGATGCTGCTGCTGGGGCAGGCCTTCTCGGCCAACGATGCGCGAGAGATCGGCCTGCTGACCGATACCGCACCGGATGGCCGAGCCTTGGAGCAGGCCTTTGATTGCGCCACCAGGCTGCTGGACAAGCCCCATGAGGCGCTACTGGCCACCAAGGCATTGATGCGTGAGGGGCAGGTGGAAGCGGTCAAGTCGGCCCTGGACCGGGAAGAGCAGGCGCTGCTGGCGCGCTGCCGCACACCGGAGGCCCAGAGCGCCATCGATGCCTTCTTTGCCAGAAGGCGCCACCCCTGAAGGGATATCGTGGTTGTCATGGGGAGAGGCGTGCCGCCAGGCCGGGTCAGGCCTGGCGGCTGAAAAGCCTGAGCTGGGTTGTCACCAGCAGCATGCCCTGCTCGACAATGGAATACTGCTCGTGGTTAAGCAGCCAGTCGTGGAATAGCCCGCCCAGCATGGACTGCAGCAGCTTGGCGGCTACTTCCGGTGAAAGATCCTCGTCCAGCTGGCCCAGCTGGGCGGCGCACTGCAGATAGTCACGCAAGGCACCGCAGGACTCCTCGGCCATCTCGTTCTGCATGGCCAGGGGGTCGATGTCGCCGAACACCTCGCAGTGGTGAATCAGGATGGCGTGCACGCGGCGATAGCGGGGCTGCTCCAGGCGTTCGAAGCCGCTGCGGCAGGCCAGGCGGATCGCCTCCAGGGGCGCCTCGGCAAGGCTCGGGTCGCCGATCTCCTCCACCAGCTCCTGGAAGGGCATACGCACCCGGTTGAGCATGGCGCGAAAGAGGTCGGCCTTGTTCCTGAAGTGCCAGTAGACCGCCCCCCGGGTCATGCCGGCGTGTCGGGCGATCTGCTCCAGGGAGGTGCGGGCCACGCCCTTGACGAGGAAGACCTCCTCGGCAGCATCGAGCAGGGCCTCGCGGGTCGCGGCGGCCTCGGCCTTGGTCTTTCGCGCCATGGGGGGCGGACTCCATCAAGCGGTGAGGCGCCTATTCTACCCGATTGGCGGGGCCTTTACATTCGTCAATGTATGGTTGATGGTGCGCCTCCGCACGGCTTGGCCACCCTCGCCAATGCCCTGACGACCCGGGTATAAAGGACACTCCGCTTCGTCACAGGATGACATGACCATGGCCCGAGCGCCCTTCGACCTCGCCGGTATTCGCGTGACTCCCGGCAGCCGCACCCAGATCGATGTGCCGGTGGCGCGGCTCTATACCCATGCCCCTCTCTATATTCCGGTGGAGGTGGTGCACGGGCGCCAGTCGGGCCCGACGCTGCTGGTGTGCGGTGGCATCCATGGCGACGAGATCAACGGCGTGGAGATCGTGCGCCGGCTGCTGCGCTCCAAGCAGATCAAGGGCCTGCGTGGCACCCTGATCGCCGTGCCCATCGTCAATGTCTTCGGCTTCGTGCAGCACAGCCGCTACCTGCCCGATCGCCGCGATCTCAACCGCTGCTTTCCGGGCAGCGAGTCGGGCTCCCTGGGCGGGCGGGTAGCCGCGCTGTTTCGCGAGCAGATCGTCGACTATGCCAGCCATATCATCGACCTGCACACCGGGGCGATCCATCGCACCAACCTACCGCAGATCCGGGCCCAGCTGGAGACCGGCAGCGAGACCGAGCGCATGGCCAACGCCTTCGGCGCACCGGTGATCCTCAACGCCGAGCTGCGCGAGGGCAGCCTGCGCCACTATGCTCAGCACCGCGGCATCCCGGTGCTGACCTACGAGGCAGGCGAGGCGCTGCGCTTCGACGAGTGGGCGATCACTCCCGGCGTGCGCGGCGTGCTGAGAGTGATGCGCCGGCTGGGCATGCTGACCGGCGAGCATCGCCGTCGTCAGCCGCCGGCGGCGGAAGTCGCCAACGGTTCGAGCTGGGCGCGGGCGCCCATCGACGGCATTCTGCGGCCCCAGGTACGGCTGGGCGCCCGGGTCGCCAAGGGCGAGCTGCTGGGGCGGGTCGCCGACCCCTTCGGCAACGCGGAAGGGGAGGTGCTCTCCATGGCCGACGGCATCGTTATCGGTATGAGCCGGCTACCGCTGGCCAACGAGGGCGAGGCGCTCTTTCATGTCGCTCGCTTCGATGCCATCGAGGAGGCCGAGAGTGCCGTCGAGGGGTTCCACTCCAGCTTGGCGCCGCCGACCGACGCGCTCTACTGACGCCGGCCCGCCCCTGAGGGGGGGTAAGGGGTCAGGCCGCGTCGGCGGCTTCGCGCTCGGGAACCAGGCTCAAGGCATCGTCGAAGACGCGCAGGCAGGCGCCGTCCAGATGGCCGTTCTCGGAGAGGTGGCGGCGAAAGCGACGCCCCCCAGGCTGGCCTTGGAACAGACCCAGCAGGTGGCGGGTGATATGGTTGAGTTTGGCGCCTTGCTCGAGGCGCCGGGCGATATAGGGGCGAAAGGCCCTTGCCGCCGCGTGACGGCTGGTCGTCGGCCCCGGCTCGCCGTAGAAGGCCGCATCCACCCCGGCCAGCAGCCAGGGATTCTGGTAGGCCTCGCGCCCCACCATCACGCTGTCCACATGTTCGAGCTGAGCGCGGCCTTCATCGAGGGTCTTGATGCCGCCGTTGATGCCGATATGGAGCTCCGGGTGACTCGCTTTGAGGCGGTGCACCCGGGGGTAGTTCAGCGGCGGGATATCGCGATTCTCCTTGGGGGAGAGGCCCTGGAGCCAGGCCTTGCGGGCGTGCACAATGAAGGTGTCGCAGCCGGCGTCGGCCACGGTGGCGATGAAACGCTCGAGGTCGGCATCCTCGTCCTGGTCATCGATGCCGATGCGGCACTTCACGGTGACCGGGATGGAGACCGCATCGCGCATGGCGCGCACTGCGGAGGCGACCTTCTCCGGATGGCCCATCAGGCAGGCGCCGATGAGGTTGTTCTGCACCCGGTCGCTGGGGCAGCCGACGTTCAGGTTGACCTCGTCATGGCCCCAGGCCTCGGCGATGGCCGCGCACTCGGCCAGCTCGCCTGGATCGCTGCCGCCCAGCTGCAAGGCCAGCGGGTGTTCCACCTCGTCGAAGCCCAGGAAGCGCTCCCGAGGACTACCGTGCAGGATGGCGCCGGTGGTGACCATCTCGGTATAGAGCAACGCACGGTGCGTCAGGGTGCGGGCGAACGCGCGGTAGTCGCGGGTCGTCCAATCCATCATGGGGGCCACGGAAAACGTACGGTCGAGCTGGGGCATCGGGCATCACGGGGTTGTTCGGGGAGGGCGTTTATTCTATCAGCCCCCGTCACGGGTTGCCCATGCCGCCGCCGTGCGCTCCTGGCGAAGGTGATCGGGTCCAGTTCCTGGAGCCGGATGGTCACCACCAGCGCTAACCCTGAAACATCCCCTTCAAGGAGACGACTATGCCTCACGACCTCACCGACCACCAGCTGGAGCTGCTGTCCCGCGTGCTGCAGCATGGCGGGGTGCTCTCCTCGCCCTTCGGTCACTCCGACGAGGATACCCTGCTGCCGGCGCTGCTCGAGGAAATCACGGTCCTGGAGAAGATGGGGCTGATCACCGTGACCCCCCATGCCGGCTCGGGCCGGGGCGAGACCCTGACGCTGACCGAAGAGGGTTATGCGGCCCTCGACATGACCTGACGGACAGCCTCTGGCGAGGGATATCGAGAGCCGGCATGGATCGGCCGGGTCTCAGGCGGTGAACACCGTGTAGAGCATCTGCAGCGCCAGGGCCATCAGCATGAACGCGAACACCCGCTTGAGGATCCCCACCGGCAGGCGGTGCGCGAGCCTGGCGCCGATGGGCGCGGTGAGGATGCTGAACGGGGCCATGATCAGCAGGGCGGGCAGGTAGACATAGCCCCAGGCGGCATCCGGCAGTCCAGCAGTCCCCCAGCCGTTGATGAGGTAGCCGATCGCCCCGGCCAGGGCGATCGGCAGCCCCACCGCGGCAGAGGTGCCGATGGCATGAGGCAGACGGATGTTGCACCAGGTCAGGAAGGGCACGGTGAGCGAGCCGCCGCCGATGGCCACCAGCGCGGAGATGCCGCCGATGCCGAGCCCCGCACCGGACAGGCCGAGCGGGCCCGGCAGGGTGCGGGTCGGCTTGGGCTTCAGGTTGGCGAGCATCTGCAGCGACATTAATACCATGAAGGCGGCGAAGAACACCGCTAGGCCGAGGGTGGGTATCAGGGCGGCGATGAAGGTCGCCAGGAAGGTGCCGGTGAGGATGGCGGGAGTGATATGGCGCACGATGTTCCAGCGCACCGCGCCATGCCGATGGTGCGACCAGAGACTGGCCGAGGCGGACGGCACGATGGCCGCCATGGCGGTGCCCAGCGCCAGATGGGCGATATGCTCGTGAGGGACACCCTGGATCACGAACAGCGCGGTGAGGATCGGGACCATGATGCCGCCGCCGCCAATGCCGAGCATTCCGGCCATCAGTCCGACGAAGCCTCCCAGCGCCAGGTAGGCCAACCACCAGATGGGATCCAATGCCCTCACTCCTTCCTCGAGTTAGTGTGATGCCTGAAATAACGCACTGGACTCAGGCACTAGGGGCCGCAGTGTAGAGGAAAATGCTGTGTGGTGGTCACCCCTCCCTGCGGCCTGCCCCGGCTGCAAAGGTCAAGGCTTGACCTGCATCGGGGTCGGCCAGAGCGGCAATGTGCTATGAAGTAGGGCAGGGCAGCGCCGCCAGGGCGCTGCAGCCCATGCCACGACGACAGGAGACGGCATCATGGCGGACCGGAAAGGAGAGCTGCAGGGGTTGCGCGACGATCTGATCGAACGGATCGAGCGATACAGGGCTCACAAGGAGCAGCGCGGGGGGGCTCTGGACAAGGACATGGAGGAGCAGGCCATCGAGTTGCAGAACGACGAGGTCGTCGACGCTCTGGAAAGAGAGGCCGAGGAGGAGCTGCGCCAGGTGATGCACGCCTTAGTGCGTATCGATACCGGCGAGGGTGACGTCTGCGAGGCCTGTGAGGAGCCGATCGCGCCTGAGCGTCTCGACGCCGTGCCCTTCACCTCGCTTTGCCGACAGTGCGCCGAGCTACGTTGAGTACTAGAGAGGACGGGCAGCCTGGGGCGGTGATAGCCTTGACCAACGAATCAGCGCTTCGGAGGTCATGCATGAACGTGTGGTATCGATGGTGCGGCCTCGGCGTGATGCTGGTGCTGTTGGCGGGCTGCGGTGGGAACGGTAACGAGAACGGAGAGGCGTTGGACGAGCCAGAGCAGGTTGTCCAGCCATCTCCCCCTTCTGAACCCGAGCCCGCGGTGGATCCCTTCGACGAGCCGGTAGCGATCGAATTTACGGTCAGCCTCGGCAATGACCGGCGCCTGCTGGTGGAAGGGGAGAGCAACCTGCCGGATAACACCCGCCTGCAGGTGGTGGTTCAGCGAGAACTGAGCGGAGTCCGTTGGCAGGAGCGTACGACGCTGACGGGAGGCCGCTTCCAGGCCGGTCCCTTCGGTTCGGGCAGTGGTCTCCCTGACGGGGGCTATTCCATCACCGTGAACCTCTCCGAGGCCACCGTGCAGCCCACGGAAGTTCGCGCACGGATCGGCGAGCGGGGCGAGCACCTGAGCGGTCCGCTGGTGAGCACCTCGCGTCACGGTTTGGGACAGGTTGCGAGCGCCTCGCGGCGTTTCCTGATTGGCAGTGAACCGCGCCGCACCCATGATAACGTCGAGGCATTGCGGATCGAATAGCCCTGGGGGCGAAAGCGCCTGGGATCAAGTGGCGCGGGCGGGGTGCCCGCGCTGCCTCAGAGCGGCGAGGCCTGCCAGCGAGCCAGCAACTTGCCCAGCAACCGGGTGTCGGGGGCAGCCGGGTAGGAAGAGGTGTCATCCTGGCCGCTGAACTGAAGATTGCCATCCTCGCCCAGGGTGACGCGAAGAATGCAGTGACGCCCCGCGTGCTCTACCAGATAGAGCCCGGCTTGTTGAAAGAGCTCGGTTGGGGCTACGGCAATCAGGTCACCCTCAGTCAGGAATTCGAAGGCGTCGCCGGGCGCCGGGGTCAGCAGGTAGCACTCCTTGTGCCACCTTTGACCTTGGGGGATGGATAGCAGCTCCGCCGGCATTTCGATGCATCCGGCGGTGGGGGTATGCCAGGGCGCAGGGGGGCGATGGCTCAGCGTGAGAGGCGCGGGCCGGTGGGCCTTGTCGCCCTCGAGCAGCCTCGACAGTGGGCAACCCAGCGCCAGGGCCAGGGCCACCAGCCGCTCATGGCCGATCTGGCGAATAGCACCGGACTCCCAGTAGGAGATGGTCACATCGGAGACGCCAACCTGACGGGCCAGGGCTGCCTTGTTGAGGTTAGCCTCCAGCCGGAGTTCCTTGATGCGCGGACCTAGTGAATCCATCTCATCATCCTGTTTTGTATGCGTTGTGTTATCTGAATGTTATAAAAAAGTCGGGAAAGATCATCCGGGATACTTTGCGGCTGTGCAATGTCATGCATCAACGTTGATTAACCGCTTATGCCGATCACCAGGCCACGGGGTCGCCGGCCCAGTCGTGGAAGCTGGCACCTTCTCCGGGGCGGCACTGCTCTAGCACCTTCAACAGTTGCTCCGCCACGAAGGACGGAGTGAACAGCTTGCCCTCGGGCACACGAGCCTGAAAGGGGCGAGAGAGTTCCGTATCCGTGGTGCCCGGATGCAGGCAGGCCACGGCGAGATTCGGGTTGAGCCGGCGCAGCTCCACGGCGGCGGTTCTCATCAGCATGTTGTGGGCCGCCTTGCTGGCGCGATAGGCGTACCAGCCTCCCAGGCGGTTGTCCTCGATGGACCCCACCCGGGCCGAGAGGCTGGCGACCAGCGCCGGGTGCTGGCCCTTGAGACTGGGCTGCAGCGCCTGGAGCAACATGGCGGGCGTCGTGGCGTTGACATGGAACAGTCGCGCCAGGGCCTCTGCATCCAGATCGTCGAGGCGCTTCTCGGGGTGAATGTCGAGCGCCTCGTCATGGAGCATGCCGATGGTGTTGAAGGTCAGGTGAAGTGTCGTGCCGCCGAGGTGCGAAATCAGTGTTCCGCGGCCTTCGGGGGTGGTCAGGTCGGCGTTCAGCGCCTCGAAGCGCGCATCGTCCGCACGAGGGCTCGGCTGCCGGCTGACGCCGATCACCCGCCCCGGCCTGGGGCTGGCCAGTAGCGTATCCACCACCGCGCGGCCGATGCCGCCACCGGCGCCGGTCACCAGCGTGGTAAAGCCCTCGGGAAGTTGCGCAAGCATGGTGCTCTCCAGATTGGTCGGGTCGAGTAGCCAGACATTGACCGCGATCCCGCGGGATGATTCCCCGCGACGGCTGCCTAGGCGGCGACAGGTGCGTATAATGCGCCCATCCATCCACCATCGGATCCGGGACACCGCAACGACATGACCGTACGCACGCGTATCGCACCGTCACCGACCGGCGATCCCCACGTCGGCACCGCCTACATTGCGCTCTTCAATCTCTGCTTCGCCCGTCAGCACGGGGGCCAGTTCATCCTGCGCATCGAGGATACCGACCGGGTGCGTTCGACGCCCGAGTCGGAACAGATGATCCTCGACTCGCTGCGCTGGCTGGGCCTCGACTGGGACGAGGGGCCCGATGTGGGGGGGGCCCATGGCCCCTACCGCCAGAGCGAGCGCGGCGACATCTACGCCGAGTACGCCCGTCAACTGATCGAGGCGGGGCACGCCTTCAAGTGCTACCGGACCAGCGAGGAGTTGGACGAGCTTCGCGAGGCGCGCAAGGACGCCGGCATGCAGCTGGCACTCAAGCCCGCCGATCTAGCCCTGCCCGCCGAAGAGCAGGCCCGCCGTGAGCGCGAGGCGTGGCCCTACGTGGTGCGCATGGCGGTACCCGTCGGGGGCACCTGCGTGATCCGTGACATGTTGCGCGGCAACATCGAGGTGGACTGGGCCCAGGTAGATGCCCAGATCCTGCTCAAGTCCGACGGCATGCCCACCTACCACCTGGCCAACGTGGTCGATGACCACCTGATGGGCATCACCCACGTTCTTCGCGGCGAGGAGTGGATCAACTCGGCGCCCAAGCACCAGCTGCTCTATGAGTATTTCGGCTGGGAGATGCCCGAGCTTTGCCACATGCCGCTGCTGCGCAACCCGGACAAGTCGAAGCTCTCCAAGCGCAAGAACCCCACGTCGATCAACTATTATCGACGCATGGGCTACCTGCCCCAGGCGGTGATCAACTACCTGGGTCGCATGGGCTGGTCGATGCCCGACGAGCGCGAGAAGTTCAGCCTCGATGAGATGATGGCCCACTTCGATATCCAGCGCGTGTCGCTGGGCGGTCCGGTGTTCGACCTGGAGAAACTCACCTGGCTCAATGGGCTCTATATCCGCGAGGAGCTCGACGATGAGGGCTTTCTCAAAGCGCTGATGGAGTGGGCCTTCAACGAACGCTACGTGAAGGAGATCCTGCCGCAGGTGCGCCCACGGGTGGAGACCCTATCCGAGGTGGTGCCCCTGGCCGGCCATTTCTTTTCGGGCCTGCCGCGCATCACCGAGGAGAGCTTCGATGCCGTCAAGCTGGGTCGCGAGGACCTGCTAAGGCTGCTGCAGTTCCTGGTTTGGCGCTTCGAAGTCGTGCCGGCCTGGCACAAGGAGGCGCTGCTGGTCGAAGTGAAGGAGCTGTCTGGCCACTTCGATCTGAAGATGAAGGAGTTCCTGGCCCCCGTGTTCATCGCCATCACTGGCTCCACCGCCAGCACTTCGGTAATGGACGCCATGGCGATCCTCGGCTCCGACATGACCCGGGCGCGGCTGCGCCACGCCATCGAGGTTCTCGGCGGCGTTTCCAAGAAGCAGGCCAAGCGCTTCGAAAAAGAGTACCGAGAGCTGTAAGAAGTAGAGGATATCGAGCGTAGCAGGAAATAGCCGTTTTCCTTGTTGACGAAGGCGAGGTTAATCAGTACTATACGACTCGTCTTCAGGGCGCGGGGCCTTAGCTCAGCTGGGAGAGCGCAACACTGGCAGTGTTGAGGTCAGCGGTTCGATCCCGCTAGGCTCCACCAACCCCTGGAATGACATCTGCGTCCCATTCGTCTAGTGGCCTAGGACACCGCCCTTTCACGGCGGTAACAGGGGTTCGAACCCCCTATGGGACGCCACTCTTCATGAAAAGGGCACTCTTGCGAGTGCCCTTTTTCATTGGCCGGCGCCAGCCGCCAGCGTTGATGCCTCCGTCTCACCACCTCTTCCAATGACCCTTTTTCAGGGTGAATTATGCTTGACTTGTCCACTAGGCGGGGTTCCGTCCGCATGTCTGTGCACAGCAGGCTCGCAATCGCCCGTGGCCACAGGCTTTTTCATAAAAACGAATTAAATCAATGACTTGAATAAGGTCAAAAAATGATCAATCTAAGCCCAGGCCCCAGTTCATGGCGATTTGACGGCTTTATCGAGTGGTTGTGAACAGGCTTATCCACAGAATGTGTGGACAAC
>PWIZ01000348.1 GCA_003560175.1 Halomonas sp.
CCGATGATGACCTCGAGGACCACGAGAACTGGCTCAAGGTCATGGAGATCGCCGACTTGGCGCTCTTCCATGAGCTGCTGCACAACGTGGCACGCTTCAAGGCCGACCTCGACGCCTCCATTTCACCGCTGCTCGACCGCAAGCTCGATGAGCTCGACCCCATCGAACTCTCCATCCTGCGCCTGGGTGCCTATGAGCTCTCACGGCGCCTGGAGGTGCCTTACCGGGTGGTGATCAATGAGGGCGTCGAACTGGCCAAGTCCTTCGGCTCCACCGACGGCCACAAGTACGTCAACGGCATTCTCGACAAGCTAGCCGGGCGTCTGCGCTCCGCCGAGGTGGCTGCACGCCGCCGCTGAAGGGGATGTCCCCATGCCCAGTCAATCTCAGCACAGTGAATTCGAGCTGATTGCCCGCTTCTTTACCCCGTCGCCGCCCGGACCAGACGCCGGCGTAGCGCTGGGAGTGGGTGATGACTGCACGCTGCTGGTCCCCTCGGCGGGGCGGCAGCTGGCGGTGAGCGTCGACACCTCGGTGGCCGGCGTCCATTACCCCGATGACGCTCCCGCCGAAGCGGTGGGACATCGCGCCCTGGCGGTCAGCCTGAGTGACCTGGCGGCAATGGGCGCTCGGCCCCGTTGGTGCCTGATGGCGCTGGTCCTGGCCGAAGCCGATGAGGGCTGGCTGGAGGGCTTCTCGCGAGGCTTTCGTGCCCTCGCTGAGGCCAGCGGCGTCGCCCTGGTGGGCGGCGACGTGACCCGCGGGACGACCAGTATCGGCGTGACGGTGATGGGCGAGCTGCTCCCGGGCGGAGCCTTGACACGCAGCGGCGGACGCCAGGGCGATCTCATCGCGGTCACCGGCGCCCTGGGCGGCGGGGCCGGCGGCCTGGCCCTCTGGCAGCGCGGCGAACGCGATCTGCGCCATCCGCTGCTGAGCCGCTACCTGCTTCCTCAGCCGCGCCTGGCGGCCGGAGAGGCGCTGGTGGGGCTGGCCAGCGCCGCCATCGACGTCTCCGACGGCCTGGTGGCGGATCTGGGTCACCTGCTCGAAGGCTCCGGCGTTGGCGCTACCCTCGAGCCCGAGGCGCTGCCCCTGGCAGAAGGGCTGGTTGAGGCCTTGGGTGAAGAGGGGGCCCGGCAGGCGGCCCTCACCGGTGGCGACGACTACGAACTGCTGCTGACCCTTTCACCTGCAGGCCTCGACGAAGCCAGAACACGGCTCGTTGCCCTGGGCCTGCCACTCACCGTGATCGGCCGCCTCGAGGCCGAACCCGGCCTGCGCGGAGTAGAGGATCAGGGCGAAGGCGGCTGGCAGCACTTCCATGGTCGGTCGTCCCGGGGAGGAAGCCCATGAAGATGAAAAACGCGCCTGCCAGCATCTGGCACCGCCCGACTCACTTCCTGGCCTTTGGCCTGGGCAGCGGCGCATCTCCCTGGGCCCCGGGAACCTTCGGTACCCTGGCTGCCATTCCCTTCTACTGGCTGCTCTCCGAACTGCCCCTGGGCTGGTACCTGTCGGTGGTTTTCGTCGCCTTCGTCTGGGGGGTCTGGCTGTGCGAGAAGACCTCCCGGGACCTCGGCGTCCATGACCATTCCGGCATCGTCTGGGACGAGTTCGTAGGCTACTGGATCACCATGGCCGCGGTGCCTTTCTCCTGGGAGGCGGCGCTGTGGGGGTTCGTGCTCTTCCGCATCTTCGATGTCATCAAGCCCTGGCCGATCCGCTGGGCAGACCGCCGGGTGGCGGGAGGCTTCGGCATCATGATCGACGACGTGATGGCGGGCATCTACGCCTGGAGCATCATGCACATCTGGTTCTGGCTACACTGAGCGGCCCGGGACTGAGCGGCCCGGGATTGTGGCTCGCCCGTCCGGGCGTGGCCAAGCAGGGAAGAGGGTGCCATGCGCAAGGAACGACTGATCGTCCCGGTAGTGGTGGCGCTGGCCGTGGCCTGGCTGGTGGCCCAGTACCTCGCCTCGCTGCTTTTTGAGCGGGAGTTGGCTCGCGCCCTGGACGACCTGGAGGCCCGCGGCTAGATGGTGGTGGAGCGTTGCGTGGTGGAGCGTGGCTGGCTCAGTTCCTCGGGGGAGGTACGCATCTCACCGGTCATCGGCAGTGCCTGGCAGCTCGAGCTCTCCTATGCGGCGCGCCACGGCGTCTTCAGCACGCGAGTCGAGGGTGAGGCGCGCCCCACCTCGGGCCCCCGGCAGCTGCGACTGTTCGGCGACTGGCTGCCCTCCAGTCCGCCGAGCTGGCACGCCCGCTACCAGACCCTGGGCGGCACGCTGGAGGGCAGTATTCAGCTGGCCCCCTTCCTCATCAGCCAGGGGCCACGCGAGCTCGATTTTCGTGGTGGCCAGCTCAGTTTCGGGGGGCAGTACGGCGACTGGCGCCTGCGAGTTCGGCTGCAGCCCTGGCGCCTGACCGACGGCTTGGCCACGCTGGAGTCCGGGCCGGTCTCCCTCGAGAGTCGCTACGCCTATACCGCCGATGCCTACCACTTTACCCAGCATGACCTGCTGCGTATCGATCAGTTGGCCTGGCAGCAGCCCGGGCTGGAGCTCGAGGCTCATGATTTGCTCTACCTCAGCCGTATGCAGCTCGACGACAGCGAGCTGCGCATCGACAGCGAGTTGACCCTGGCCGAGGTGATGGTGGCGGATCAGGTGCTTCTCAGCGGGCGGGTGGCCATGGAGGTGTCGCGGATCAACGCCGACGCGCTGCGCGCGGCCCTGGCCGGACTGCGTCGGGAGGCGGCCCTGGCCCGTGAACTCGCCCCCCGGGAGCTGCTGGCCCGCCTGGAGCCAGAACTGTTGGCGACCCTGATCGACTCGCCGCGGCTGGATCTGAAGGCGGTGGATCTGGATAGCCCCATGCTGGGACTTGCCGCGAGAGGCGATGGGGCGCTGTTCTTCGATCCGCGCCGCCTCGATGAGCTGAGCCCCTCGCGACTCGACGACAAGGCCGAACAGGCGCGTTGGCTGGCGCGGCTGGACGGCGACTTTACCTGGCACGAGGTGCCCACCGTGGTGGCCCTGTGGCTGGGTCTTCCCCTGAGCACCCGAGACCTGGAGATCGATGTGATCCGCGGCCGGGTGAGGGTCAATGGTCGGCCGATGCCGTCGCTCTGGCGCTGAGTCGATGGGCGCCGTGGGGGGATCGAGACACTCAATGGGCTCGATAACCCTCTCCGTGACTTGAAGTGGCGACGCTTCGCCCGCATTCCTGAGCCATTGGCACTCGCCACCATCGGATCAGGACGACTAGTATGAGCGACGAGCAGGATCGCCACCACGACCCGGACGCGTCGGAGTGGCTGCACGACTCCCTCGATGAGGACGAGCTCTTCGACCTCGATGACCAGAGCGGTGATAGCCAGCCCGGCGAGGGTCGGCACGCCATGGTGCCGGCCCGTGACACCCTTCCCGAGCGCATCTACCTGCTGCCGATTCACAATCGGCCCTTCTTCCCGGCCCAGGTACAGCCGCTGGTGATCAACCGCGAGCGCTGGGAGGAGACCATAGAGCGCGTCGCCAAGACGTCGCACCACACCGTGGGGCTGGCCTTCGTTGGCGAGGGCGCCGTAGGGGGGCTGACCCAAGACGACTTTCCCGAGATCGGCACCGCGGTAAGAATGCACAAGCTGCAGGGCGAGGAGGGGCAGCTGCAGTTCATCGCCCAGGGCCTGCAGCGTTTTCGTATCCAGCGCTGGCTCTCCCGGGAGCCGCCCTACCTGGTGGAAGTGAGCTACCCTCGCGAGCCGGTGGACGCCGAGGCCGACGAGGCCCGCGCCTACGCCATGGCTCTGATCAACGGCATCAAGGAGCTGCTGCCGATCAACCCCCTCTATGGCGAGGAGCTCAAGCACTACCTCAATCGCTTCAGCCCCCACGAGCCGAGGCCGCTCACCGACTTCGCCGCGGCCATCACCTCGGCCAAGGGGCGCGAGCTGCAGGATGTGCTGGCCACGCTGCCGCTGCTCCCCCGC
>PWIZ01000389.1 GCA_003560175.1 Halomonas sp.
AACCGATAGTCATACTCAGTCTCCTTTAGTGTACGGGGCTATCACCCGCTATGGCTGCCCTTTCCAGAGCATTCCACTAGCACGTTGTATGGCGCCTCACGGCGCGGCGGCTGCTGCTCATCCAAGCTCTTCAAAAGAGGCGACGAGCGCTGGGCCGCGAGTGTCTAGTGTGGAATCAGTCGAGCTTGATCTGCACGTCCACGCCGGCGGCGAGGTCGAGCTTCATCAGTGCGTCGACGGTCTTTTCCGTGGGCTCGACGATGTCGAGGACACGCTTGTGGGTACGAATCTCGTACTGATCGCGCGCGTCCTTGTTGACGTGCGGCGAGACCAGCACGGTGTACCGCTCGCGGTTCGTCGGCAGAGGGATCGGACCACGAACCTGGGCGCCGGTACGCTTGGCGGTCTCTACGATCTCCGCGGCGGACTGGTCGATCAGGCGATGGTCGAAGGCCTTCAACCGAATGCGAATCTTCTGGTTCTGCATTTGCCCTTAACTCCAATGGATCTCGACGGCGCGAGCCGTCTACCCACGCATTCAAAGGATGCGCATTATAGGTGCGCCGCGGATGAGTGTCAAACACTCTCCGCGGTGCGCAGAAAGGGGGCTCCGCAAGGAGCCCCCTTCGATCATCAGAAGCCGAAGCTTACTGAACGATCTTGGCCACGACGCCGGCGCCGACGGTGCGGCCGCCTTCGCGGATGGCGAAGCGCAGGCCCTCGTCCATGGCGATCGGGGCGATCAGGGTGACAACCATCTTGACGTTGTCGCCCGGCATGACCATCTCGACGCCTTCCGGCAGCTCACAGGTACCGGTCACGTCGGTGGTACGGAAGTAGAACTGCGGACGATAGCCCTTGAAGAAGGGAGTGTGACGACCACCCTCGTCCTTGGACAGCACGTAGACTTCGGCTTCGAAGACGGTGTGCGGGTTGATGGTGCCCGGCTTGGCCAGAACCTGACCACGCTCGACCTCATCGCGCTTGGTGCCGCGCAGCAGGGCGCCGACGTTCTCACCGGCACGACCTTCGTCGAGCAGCTTGCGGAACATCTCGACACCGGTCACGACGGTCTTGGTGGTGTCACGGATACCGACGATCTCGATCTCTTCGCCGGCCTTGACGATGCCGCGCTCGATACGACCGGTCACCACGGTGCCACGACCGGAGATGGAGAAGACGTCCTCGATCGGCATCAGGAACGGCTGATCGATGGCGCGCTCCGGCTCCGGGATGTACGCGTCCAGGGCCTTGATCAGGTTGGCAACGGCGGTGGTACCCATGCCGTTGTCGTCCTTGCCTTCCAGGGCCATCAGCGCGGAACCGGTGATGATCGGGGTGTCGTCACCCGGGAAGTCGTACTCGCTCAGCAGCTCGCGCACTTCCATCTCGACCAGCTCGAGCAGCTCCTCGTCGTCGACCATGTCGGCCTTGTTCAGGAACACGACGATGTACGGCACGCCAACCTGACGCGAGAGCAGGATGTGCTCGCGGGTCTGCGGCATGGGGCCGTCGGCGGCGGAACAGACCAGGATGGCACCGTCCATCTGGGCGGCACCGGTGATCATGTTCTTCACGTAGTCGGCGTGGCCGGGGCAGTCGACGTGCGCGTAGTGGCGCTCCTCGGACTGATACTCCACGTGGGAAGTGGCGATAGTGATACCGCGCTCACGCTCTTCCGGGGCGTTATCGATGGTGTCAAACTCGCGCCAGTCACCGCCGAAGACCTCAGCGGAGACGCGGGTCAGCGCCGCTGTCAGAGTGGTCTTACCGTGGTCGACGTGACCGATGGTGCCGACGTTGACGTGCGGTTTGGTACGATCAAATTTTTCCTTAGCCACTGCTATAACCTCTTTACGTTAGCTAACGGTTACCCGTTTTGGTTGATGACGGCTTCAACGACGCTGGACGGCGCCTCTTCATACTGCGCGAATTCCATGACGTAGCTTGCACGGCCCTGGGTCTGAGAACGCAGATCGGTCGCGTAACCGAACATCTCAGCCAACGGAACCCGAGCGCGGATGATCTTGCCCATGGCCGAGTCATCCATACCATCCACCAGGCCGCGACGGCGATTCAGGTCGCCCATGACGTCACCCATGTAGTCCTCGGGAGTCACGACCTCGACCTTCATCACCGGCTCCAGCAGCACGGCCTTGGCTTTCTTGGCACCTTCTTTGATCGCCATGGAAGAAGCGACCTTGAACGCGGTCTCGTTGGAGTCCACGTCGTGGAAGGAACCATCGTACAGCGTAACCTTGACGTCGATCATCGGATAGCCCGCGATCACACCGTTCTGCAGCTGCTCGTAGGCCCCTTTCTCGACGGCCGGCACGTATTCCTTGGGAACCACGCCGCCGACGACCTCGGAAGCGAATTTGAAGTGCATCTCTTCATCTTCGCCCTTGTCCGCTTCGGTGAGCGGCTCGATGCGCAGCCAGACGTGGCCGTACTGGCCGCGACCGCCGGACTGGCGCACGAACTTGCCTTCCTGCTCCACCTTGCCGCGGATGGTCTCGCGGTAGGCCACCTGAGGCTTGCCGATGTTGGCCTCGACCTTGAACTCGCGACGCATGCGGTCGACGAGGATATCCAGGTGCAGCTCGCCCATGCCGGAGATGATGGTCTGACCGGTCTCCTCATCGGTGCGAACCTGGAAGGAGGGATCTTCCTGGGCCAGCTTGCCCAGCGCCACACCCATCTTCTCCTGATCGGCCTTGGACTTCGGCTCCACGGCCACGGAGATGACGGGGTCCGGGAACTCCATGCGCTCCAGCACGATCTTGTCGGTCAGGTCACACAGGGTGTCACCGGTGGTGACGTCCTTCATGCCGATACAGGCGGCGATGTCGCCCGCGCGCACTTCCTTGATCTCCTCGCGGGAGTTGGCGTGCATCTGGACGATACGGCCGACGCGCTCCTTCTTGCTCTTGACCGAGTTGAAGACGCTGTCGCCCGAATTCAGCACGCCGGAGTAGACGCGGATGAAGGTCAGGGTGCCGACGAAGGGGTCGGTGGCAATCTTGAACGCCAGGGCCGCGAAGGGAGCCTTGTCGTCCGCCTCACGAGTGGCGACAGTGCCGTCCTTGTCGTCCAGCTCGCCCTCGATGGCCTTGACCTCGGTGGGAGACGGCAGGTACTCGACCACCGCATCCAGCACCGCCTGCACGCCCTTGTTCTTGAACGCGGAACCGCAGGTGACCAGGACGATCTCGTTATCCAGGGTACGACGACGCAGGCCGGCCTTGATCTCTTCCTTGGTCAGCTCACCGCCCTCGAGGTACTTGTCCATGAGCTCTTCGGACGCCTCGGCGGCGGCCTCGATCATTTCCTCGCGGAACTTCTCGGCGGTCTCCTGGAGCTCGGCCGGGATATCGACGAGGTCATAGGTGGCACCCAGGTCGTCCTGGTTCCACAGGATCGCCTTCATCTCCAGCAGATCGACGACGCCCTTGAAGTCTTCCTCGGTGCCCCAGTTGATCTGGATCGGCACGGCATTGGCGCCCAGGCGATCCCTGAGCTGCTCGACCACCATGAAGTAGTCGGCGCCGGTGCGGTCCATCTTGTTGACGAACACCATGCGCGGCACTTCGTACTTGTTGGCCTGGCGCCACACGGTCTCGGTCTGCGGCTGAACGCCGGAGGAGCCGCACAGTACCACCACGGCGCCATCGAGAACCCGCAGGGAACGCTCCACCTCGATGGTGAAGTCCACGTGTCCCGGGGTATCGATGATGTTGATGCGGTGCTCATCGAACTGGTGGTTCATGCCCTTCCAGAAGGTGGTCACGGCAGCGGAGGTGATGGTGATACCCCGCTCCTGCTCCTGCTCCATCCAGTCGGTGGTGGAGGCACCTTCGTGGGTCTCGCCCAGCTTGTGGTTGATGCCGGTATAGAACAGCACGCGCTCGGTCGTGGTGGTCTTGCCGGCATCGACGTGGGCGACGATCCCGATATTGCGGTAGCGGTTAAGTGGAGTCTTGCGAG
>PWIZ01000419.1 GCA_003560175.1 Halomonas sp.
GGGTCACCGTGGGCAGCACCCTGAGCACCTGACGGGTGTAGAGCAGCAGCAGCGAGGCCGTGAGCAGCACCGCGCTCTGGGCGAGCTCTGTGAAGCCGTATTCGGAGAAGCGCACCTCGGGGTAGTGCAGCGCCTCGATGAAGGCGCCCTGAGCCAGGCCCGCGATGAGCAGGATATAGAGCGTGGCGCGGAGGCAGGTCGCGGTGAAACTGATTGGCCATGGGTGGCCGGGGGGAGGAGTCTGGATCATGGCAAGAGTGATTCCCTATCATGGCGTGCAGTGACGAATGTCATTCTACCTACTTGGCCGCAGGCTGCCCATGATCGCTCGGTCGGTGCTTTCACCATCGGTGATGGGTGTCATCGTTCACCGGAGCCATATTTGACGCGAAATCGAGCCTTTCGGGAAATACCTTGTGCATCAAGGGGGTGACGCGCCTGGAATGTTTGTTTGCAAGCTATTGAAAAGCCAGGCCCTACGCCATTGGTCGAGTCAGACCCATCGGGCTCTTGCCGTGTCGCGCCGACTCATCTAGTTTACGTTAACGTAAAGTGCCGGAGCGCCTCGCAGCATGAGCCCCGGCCAGTCCGATGCCGAGATGGCCACAATAACGACAACGGCATACAACAACGACAACAGCACCAACGGCGGATCGTTTGCGCGATCCTGAGAGGACGTCACATGACCCAGGACTTCATTCTGGAGACTCGGGGGTTGATCAAGGAATTCCGCGGCTTCACCGCCGTGGACGATGTCAACCTGCAGGTTCAGGAAGGGCATATCCACGCCCTGATTGGTCCCAACGGGGCCGGCAAGACCACGGTCTTCAACCTGCTCACCAAGTTCCTGCCGCCCACCCGCGGCGAAATTCTCTATCGCGGCAAGCCGATCACCGGCATGAAGGCCAACGAGATCGCCCGCCTGGGCCTCGTGCGCTCCTTCCAGATCTCTGCGGTGTTTGGCCACATGACCGCCATGGAAAACGTGCGCGTGGCGCTGCAGCGGCCCATGGGGACCTCCTTCCATTTCTGGAAATCCGAACGCACCCTTGATCACCTCAACGACCGCGCCATCGAGCTGCTCGACGAGGTAGGCCTGCGCGAGTACGCCGATGTGCTCACCGTGGAGATGCCCTACGGTCGCAAGCGCGCTCTGGAGGTGGCCACCACCTTGGCCATGGATCCCACCATGATGCTGCTCGACGAGCCGACCCAGGGCATGGGCGCGGAGGATGTCGACCGCATCGTCGAGCTGATCCGCCGCGTCGCCAAGGGACGTACCGTGCTGATGGTCGAGCATAACCTCAGCGTGGTCAGCCGGCTGTGCGACCGCATCACCGTGCTGGCCCGCGGCAGCGTGCTGGCCGAGGGCGACTACGCCACGGTCTCCGCCGACCCGCGGGTCAAGGAAGCCTACATGGGCAGCGAAGCGGCGGAAGAGGAGGCCAGCGCATGAACCAGCCAGCCGAGAGCCATCTGGAGTATCAGGACCGTGACGGCGCCGAGATGCTGCGGGTCAACGACCTGCACGCCTTCTACGGTGAGTCGCACATTCTTCATGGCGTCGACTTCAACGTGAAGCGCGGCGAGCTGGTCACGCTGCTGGGTCGCAACGGCGCCGGGCGCAGTACCACCCTCAAGGCGATCATGAACATGGTCGGCCGGCGCACCGGTTCGATCATGATCAACGGCAACGAGACGCTGGACATGAAGGCCCATCGTATCCCACGGCTGGGTATCGGCTACTGCCCCGAGGAGCGCGGCATCTTCGCCAGCCTCGACGTCGAGGAAAACCTGCTGCTGCCGCCCACGGTGCGTTCCGGTGGGATGTCGATCGATGAGATCTACGAGATGTTCCCCAACCTCTACGAGCGGCGGCGCAGTCCGGGCATGCGACTCTCCGGGGGTGAGCAGCAGATGCTGGCCATGGCGCGCATCCTGCGCACCGGGGCAAGGCTACTGTTGCTCGACGAGATCACCGAGGGGCTGGCGCCGGTCATCGTCCAGGCGCTGGGCCGGGTGCTGGTCAAGCTCAAGGAGCGCGGCATGACCATCGTGCTGGTGGAGCAGAATTTCCGCTTCGCGGCACCGCTGGCCGACCGCCACTTCGTGATGGATCATGGGCTGATCGTCGAGGAGATCTCGGCGGCCGAACTGCCGAACAAGCGAGAGCATCTGCACACCCTGCTGGGGGTATGAGTCGGCGTCACCACCAACGCCTGAGCATCAAACGGCAACACCCGATCGCAACATCCCATTGCAACAACAACAAGAGCCCCGTTTCGGGGCAGAGGAGAGCCACATGACCTTTACCAAGAAGAGCTTCATCAAGAAGAGCCTCACCACCGCCGTCGCTCTGGCCGCTACCGCGGCCATGGCCGCCACCGCTCAGGCCGAGATCAGCGACGGCGAGATTCGCATCGGCTACCTGGCCGACATGTCGGGCACCTACCGTGACCTGGCCGGCCCCGGTGGCCTGGAAGCCCTTAACATGGCCGTGGAGGACATGGGCGGTAGCATCAACGGCGCGCCGATTCAGGTCTTCAGCGCCGACGACCGCAACAGCGCCGACGTGGGTGCCAACACCGTGCGCGAGTGGTTCGACACCCGCAATGTCGACCTGGTCACCGGCATGGTGGCCTCCTCGGTGGTCATCGCCGCCACCCGCGTGATCGAGGAGAACAATGGCCTGGGTATCATCTCCGGCTCCGCCGCCTCCAGCATCACCAACGAGCACTGTACCCCCAACCACATCCACTGGGTGTATGACACCTACCCGCTGGCCAACGGCACCGCCCGGGCGATCGTCGAGCAGGGTGGCGATAGCTGGTTCATGCTCACCGCCGACTACGCCTTCGGTCATGCACTGGAAGGCGATGTGACCAAGGTGGTGGAAGAGAGCGGCGGCGAGATCGTCGGTGGCGTTCGTCACCCCTTCCCCACCGATGACTTCTCCTCCTACATCCTCCAGGCTCAGGGCTCCGGGGCCAAGATCATCGGCCTGGCCAATGCCGGCGCCGACACCGTCAACGCGATCAACACCGCCAGCCAGTTCGGCGTCGTCGAAGCCGGCCAGCAGCTCGCCGGCCTGCTGGTGTTCCTGAACGATGTTTACGCCATGGGGCTGGAGACCACTCAGGGCCTGCTGCTGACCACTGGCTGGTACTGGAACATGGACGATGAGTCCCGCGAGTGGGCCGAGCGCTACTACGAGCGCGTGGGCCGCATGCCGACAATGGTTCAGGCCGGCATCTACTCGAGCACCAAGCACTACCTGGAGACCGTGGCCGAACTGGGCAGCGACGACCCGGTGGCGGTGCGCGCCGCCCTGGGCGAGAAGCCGATCAACGACTTCTTCTCACGCAACGGGCGTGTTCGCGAAGATGGCCGCATGGTCCACGATATGTTCCTGGCCGAGGTAAAGTCGCCCGAGGACTCCGAGCACGAGTGGGACCTCTACGAGATCCTCGCCACCATTCCCGCCGAGGAGGCGTTCCGTCCGCTCTCCGAGAGCCAGTGCAAGCTGGTCCAGAACTGAAGCGAGCAAGAACGGCGGCGGCGCAAGCCGCCGCCCCTTCTGACGGGAGATTCCTGACATGACGATGATATTCGGGGTGCCGCTGACGGTATTCCTCGGCCAGCTGCTGCTGGGCCTGATCAACGGCTCTTTCTATGCCCTGCTCAGCCTGGGCCTGGCGGTGATCTTCGGCCTGCTGAAGATCGTCAACTTCGCCCACGGCGCCATGTACATGCTGGGGGCCTTCGCCACCCTGCTCGGCATGCGCTATCTGGGTATCAACTACTGGGCGGCGCTGCTGCTGGCGCCGCTCTTCGTTGGCCTGTTCGGCATGCTGCTCGAGCGCTTCATGCTGCGGCGCATTGCCCACCTGGATCACCTCTATGGCCTGCTGCTGACCTTCGGCCTGGCGCTGATCTTCGAGGGCACGCTGGTCAACTTCTTCGGCGTCTCCGGGGCCCGCTACC
>PWIZ01000264.1 GCA_003560175.1 Halomonas sp.
CGACAGCACCACGTCCAGCAGTCCCTCCTGGAAGCTCTCGACCAGCGATGCGCTGATGTTGCAGTGAACCTCCAGGCGCGCGGAGGGGTAGCGCTCGGCATAGCGCGTCAGCAGCTGCGGCAGGTAGGTCGCGGCCTGCTCCTCCGAGGTGCCAAACCGAATCAGCTCTCCGCGCGTCAGCTCGCCCACCGCCGCTCGCGCCTCATCCTCGAGCTTGAGCATGTGTCGCGCATAGGGCAGCAGCCGCTCGCCGGGACCGGTCAGCATCACGCTGCGACTGGTCCGCTCGAACAGTGCCTTGCCCATCTGATCCTCCAGTCGCTTGATCTGCAGGCTGACCGCCGACTGCGTGCGGTGCAGCACCTTACCCGCGGCGCTGAAGCCCTCGCATTCGGCCACGGTCACGAAGGCACGCAGTAACTCGGTATCCATAATTGATGAGCCTTTGAAATGGGTGGCATCTCAACCATTCATTTCAATTATGAGTGAGGGCTGATTACCCTGTCCAGTACCTCGACAAGAGACGGTAATTCCCGAGTACAGGAGCAAAGCGTGATGCACGCCACGGCCGACACGCAAGAGACGACATCCCTGCACGGCCTGATCGACCTGGGTCGCTATCCCATCGACGAACTGGAGAGCCCGACGGGCCGAGAGTTCATCGAGAGCTGCCGCCGCCAGCTGAACGATGACGGCTGCGTGGTCCTCAAGAACTTCGTCCCCGAAGCGGCGCTGGCGCGTCTCGAGCGCGAGACCGAGCGCCTCTCGCCACAGGCCCACTATAACCAGACCGAGACCAACCCCTACAACAACGCCGGCGACCCCGAACTGCCCCCCAGCCATCCGCTCAACCGCTTCGACGACCGCACCAACGGTTTCGTGGCCGGTGACCGCATCGATGGCGACACCATCATCCGTCAGGTCTATGAGCATCCCGGTTTTCAGCGCTTCATCGGCGCCGTGGTGGGCATGGAGGAGATTCACCAGTACGCCGACCCGCTGGCCGACCTGGTGGTCAACGTGCTGCGCGAGGGCTGCCAGCATCCCTGGCACTACGACACCAACGAATTCATCGTCACCATGATGACCCGCCAGTCCCACCGCGGCGGCCGTTTCGAATATGCCCCGGGCATCCGCAGCCCCGAAGGTGAGAACTTTGACGAGGTGGAAAAGGTGATCGACGGCGATCGCTCACGCCTCAAGAGCCTCGACCTTCAGCCCGGCGACCTGCAAGTGTTCTTTGGCCGCTACTCGCTGCACCGGGTGACGCCGGTAGAGGGGAACAAGGAGCGCCACACCGTGATCTTCGCCTATGCCAAGGAGCCGGGGTTCATCGGCCGCCCCGAGCGCGCCGAGCGCATCTTCGGTCGCATGGCGCCGATCCACGAAAGAATGCTCAAGAACGGCACGAATCGTTCGGACAGCCTGGCCGACTGAGTGTCGCCCGAGCGCCTCCAGACAAGCCCTTCCCGATGGCCGCGCCGTATCCGGCCATGGCCCTGACGACACAGCGAGAATCCCCATGAGCATCGTAGAGTCAGAAAGACTGACCGACAGCGAGCCGGAAGACATTCCGGTCGTGCCCTCGGCCCCACAGGCCTGCGGCGACAGCATCCCCACCGCCTTCGATCCCAAGCAGCTACGCGCCGGGCGCCTGGCGCGGTTGCGCACCATGATGGCCGAGCAGGGCTACGCCGCCCTGGTGCTGTTCGATCCCAACAACCAGCGCTACGCCACCGGCTCGCGCAACATGTTCGGCTATTTCCTGCGCAACTCCACGCGCTACGTCTACGTGCCGCTGGACGGGCCGATCATCCTCTTCGAGTACCCGGGCAGCGCTCACATCTCCACCTGGCTCGAGACCATCGACGAAGCGCGCACCTCCAAAGTGGTGTGGTCGGCGGTGAACCAGCGCGACAACCTCTCCTCGGATCCCTTCGGCGTGGAGATCGCCGAGCTGGTTCGGGAGCACGGCCGCGGCAACAAGAAGGTGGGCCTGGACCGCTGCGCGCTCAACCTGGCCCGCTCGCTGGAGGCCCAGGGCCTGGATGTCTACGACTGCATGCAGGACACCCTGCACTGCCGGCGCATCAAGACCCCCGAGGAGATCGCCTGCCTGGCCCAGTCCATGGCCGCAAGCGAAGCCTCGGTGGCCGCGGTGGAGGCCGCGATCAAACCCGGCGTCACCGAGAACGAGCTGTTCGCCATCATGTACGGCGAGGTGATCCGCGGTGGCGGCGAGTTCATCGAGACCCGCCTGCTCAACTCCGGGCCTCGCACCAACCCCTGGTTCCACGAGGCCAGCGACCGCAAGATTCGCCCCGGCGAGCTGGTCGCCTTGGACACCGACACCATCGGCTGCCACGGCTACTATTCCGATTTCTCGCGCACCTTCCACGTCGGCCCGGGCCGGCCCAGTGCCTACCAGCGCGAGCTCTACCGGATGGCCTATGACCAGGTGCACCACAACATGGGCATCCTCAAGCCCGGCATGACCTATCGCGAGATCTCCGAGCAGGCCTGGAAGATCCCCGAGCGCTTCCTGGACCGTCGCTATCCCTCCATCATCCACGGCGTCGGCATGCACGGCGAGACGCCGCTGGTGGCCCACCACATGGACTTCGACCGTTTCTCTTCGGACGGCGTCCTCGAGCCCGGCATGGTGGTCTCGGTCGAGAGCTACATCGGCGAGGTGGGCGGCGCCGACGGCGTCAAGCTCGAAGAGGAGGTGCTGATCACCGACACCGGTATCGCGAAGCTCTCCCGCTACCCCTTCAACGAGGCGCTGCTCGGCCGTGAATACTGAAGCACAAGGACGCGAGATGCCGACCCTGACCCACTGGATCGGTGGTGAGCGCCTGGAAGGCGAACGCCACCTGGACGTGACCAATCCCGCCAGCGCCGAAGTGATCGGCCGCGTACCGATGGCCGACGCCGCTACTGTCGAGCGTGCCATCGATGCCGCCCGGGCGGTACAGCCGACCTGGCGCGACACGCCTCCGGCCAGGCGCGCACAGGTGATGTTCCGCTTCAAGATGCTGCTGGAGCGCGACGCCGATGAGATCTGCGCGCTGATCAGCCGCGAGCACGGCAAGGTGCTCGAGGACGCCATGGGCGAGCTCAAGCGCGGCATCGAGAATGTGGAGTACGCCTGTGGCGTTCCGGAGCTGCTCAAGGGCGAGTATTCCCACAACGCCGGCCCGGGCATCGACACCTGGTCCAATCATCAGCCGCTGGGGATCGTCGCCGGCATCACGCCGTTCAACTTCCCGGCCATGGTGCCGCTGTGGATGTTTCCCATGGCCATTGCCTGCGGCAACGCCTTCATTCTCAAGCCTTCCGAGCAGGCGCCTTCGACGTCCCTCAAGATGGCCGAGTTGCTGGGCGAGGCGGGGCTGCCCGTCGGGCTCTTCCAGGTGGTACACGGAGACCGTGAGGCCGTCGAAGCGCTCATCGACGCTCCGGAGGTCAAGGCGCTCTCCTTCGTCGGTTCGACGCCGGTGGCCAGGGCGATCTATCGCCGCGGCGCCGACAACGGCAAGCGCGTACAGGCGCTGGGTGGGGCCAAGAACCACGCCGTGGTGCTGCCCGACGCCGACCTGGATAACGCTGCCAGTACCCTGATCGGTGCCGCCTACGGCAGCGCCGGTGAACGCTGCATGGCAATCTCGGTGGCGGTTTGCGTGGGCGACGCCACCGCCGATGCCCTGGTGGCAAGCATCGGTGAACAGGCGCGCACCCTGAAGATCGGCCCCGGCACCGAGAAGGGCCTCGACATGGGTGCCCTGATCAATGGCGTCCACCGCGATAAGGTGGCTGGCTATATCGAGCAGGGCGACGCGGCCGGCGCCGAGCTGGTGGTGGACGGCCGCCAGCACCCGCTGGTCGAGGCCTCCCCGGGCTACTTCCTGGGCGCGACCCTGTTCGATCGGGTCACCCCGGAGATGAGCATCTACCGCGACGAGATCTTCGGCCCAG
>PWIZ01000276.1 GCA_003560175.1 Halomonas sp.
CAGGGGCAATGGAAGGCAAGTCGGCGGCCCTGCGCCACCTCGAGGCTGTCGGTGGTCTCGTCGCGGAGTACTTCGACCAGGTCCTTGGCCAGCTCGCCCACTCGGGCGGCCTTCTCGGCGTAGGCCGGGTCATCCTTGAGGATCTCGCCGTACTCCTTTACGAAGGCGCCGCAGCCGCTGGCGGTCTGGACGATGGCTTCCGCACCTGCTTCCAGGTGCGGCCACCAGGCATCGATATTGGCACGCGCCCGGGCCCTGCCGTCGTCATGGGCGTTCAGGTGGAAATCGATGGCGCCGCAGCAGCCCGCCTCCGTCACCGGGGTCAGGCCGATACCGAGGCGGTCCAGCACCCGGGCGGTGGCGACGTTGGTGTTGGGCGAGAGCCCGGGCTGCACGCAGCCCTCCAGGATCAGCATCTGCCGGGCATGGCGCGCCCCGTCTGGCCTGGCGCCAGCATCCACGGGGGCCGGAGGCAGCTTGTCCCTGAGGGCGCCCGGGACAAGCGGTCGGAAGGTCTGGCCCAGCCTGAGCAGGGCCTGGAAGCGTTTGGGCTCCACCAGCATCTTGCGCAGGGCATAGCGCTGGGCGCGCTCCGCCGGCTTGCGCGGGACCCGGCGCTCGACCTCGGCGCGGCCGATGTCGAGCAGCTTGTGGTATTCCACGCCGGAGGGGCAGGTGGTCTCGCAATTGCGGCAGGTCAGGCAGCGGTCCAGGTGTAGCCGGGTCTCCTCGGTGACCTTGTCGCTGCCCTCGGGTGCCTCGAGCATCTCCTTCATCAGGTAGATACGTCCCCGGGGTCCGTCGCGCTCGTCACCCAGTAGCTGGTAGGTGGGGCAGGTGGCGTTGCAGAAGCCGCAGTGCACGCAGCTGCGCAGCACCCGGTCGGCCTCACGGATATGCGGCTTCTTGAGGTCTTCCTCGGTAAAGTGCGTCTGCATCTCGGCGTTTCCCCTCTGTCTCAGAATGCCGCGTAGAGTCGGCCCGGGTTGAAGATTCCCTTGGGGTCAAGCTCGGCCTTGAGGTTGCGGTGGTACTTCTCTACCACCGGGGCGAGCGGCGTAAAGGGCTCCTCCACCGACTGCCCGCTGGCACCGCGGAAACAGGTGGCGTGGCCGCCGGCGCGGGCGACGATCGCGCGCAGGGCAGTGGCATCGAGGTCGCCGCGCACCCAGCGCTGGGCGCCGGCCCAGTCGTAGAGCACATCGGTCTCGTCGACGTCGGGCAACTCCAACTCCGGGGTGTGGTTGGGCAGTGACAGCCGCCACAGCGGCCGCGGATCCTGGGTGCTGAAGAATGCCAGGCGCTGTTCGCGCAGGGCCTCCCAGAAATTGTCCTTGAGCTCGTCGCCGCCGAGCTGTTGGGCGGTGGCGGCCACCGAGCTCGGCCCGCCCTCTAGCCGCAAGTGCAAGGCGCCCTCCAGCCAGGCAGCGGCAGTGATGGGCACCGGTCGGCGGCCCCACTCGGAGAGTTTCTCCAGGGCCTCGGTCAGCGGCATGTCCAGGTGCAGGCTGTGGCTGGCGCCGGGCAGCGGTAGCACCTTCATGGAGACCTCGGTGAGCAGCCCCAGAGTGCCCTGTGCCCCCACCATCAGGCGCGAGAGGTCATAGCCGGCCACGTTCTTCATCACCTGGCCACCGAAGCGCTGTTCGCTGCCCTGGCGGGTAATGAGCCGCGTACCCAGCACGAGGTCGCGCACGCTGCCGGCCCAGGGGCGGCGAGGGCCGGAGAGGCCGGTGGCGATCATGCCGCCCACGGTGGCGTTCTCGCCGAAGTGGGGCGGTTCGCAGGGCAGCATCTGGTGGTTGGCGGCCAGGGCGGCTTCCAGCTCACGCAGCGGGGTGCCGGTGCGCACCGAGACGATCAGCTCCACCGGGTCGTACTCGGTGATGCCGCGGTGCTCGCGGGTGGAGAGCGTCTCGCCTTCGACCGGGCGACCATAGAAGGCCTTGGTGTCACCGCCGACGATATGCAGGGGCGTGCCCTCGGACTCGGCGCGGCGGATGCGATCGGCCAGCGCTTCGCTAGCATCGTGGCTGGCAACGTCGTGGCTCGGAAAGTCGGGTGTGGTCACCATATTGTCCTGTCTCTCAGCCGTGGCTCTCTCGGGCCTGGGTCGGGGCGGGGGCATCGCCGGCGCTCTTGGTCAGGCGGAACTCGGAACAGCGGGCCGGCGTGGGAATGTTCTTGCCCGGGTTGAGCAGCTCATCGGGGTCGAAGGCGCGCTTGGCTGCCCGAAAGGTCACAAGCTCGCCGGGGCTGAACTGCACGCACATTTGATGGATCTTCTCGCGCCCGACGCCGTGCTCGCCGGTGATGGTGCCGCCCACCTCAACGCACAACTCGAGGATGCGCCCGCCGAGTTCTTCGGCGCGCTCGAATTCGCCAGGCTGGTTGGCATCGAAGAGGATCAGCGGGTGCATGTTGCCGTCGCCGGCGTGGAAGACATTGGCCACGCGTAGGCCGTACTCTTCGCCGAAGTCGTTGATGCCCTTGAGCACCCGTGCCAGCTCGCGTCGGGGGATGGTGCCGTCCATGCAGTAGTAGTCCGGCGACATGCGGCCCACCGCCGGGAAGGCGTTCTTGCGCCCGGCCCAGAACAGGGCGCGCTCGGCCTCGTCGCGGGCCAGCTGGATGCCGGTGGCGCCGGCCTCTTCCAGCACGCGACGCACCGTGGCGCAGTCGTCATCCACATCCGCCTCCACGCCATCCAGCTCGCAGAGCAGGATCGCCTCGGCTTCCACCGGGTAGCCGGCGCCGATGAAGTCCTCGGCCGCACGGATCGCCAGGTTGTCCATCATCTCCAACCCGCCGGGAATGATGCCCGCGGCGATGATGGCGCCCACGGCGTTGCCGGCCTTCTCGATGTCGTCGAAGCTGGCCATCAGCACCTTGGCGCTCTCCGGTTTGGGCAGCAGCTTGACGGTGATCTCGGTGACCACCCCGAGCATGCCCTCGGAGCCGGTAAACAGCGCCAACAGGTCGAAGCCGGGGGCATCCAGGGCGTCCGAGCCCAGGGTCATGTGCTCGCCCTCGATGGTCAGCACCTCGACCTTGATGACGTTATGGACGGTGAGACCGTACTTAAGGCAGTGCACGCCGCCGGCGTTCTCGGCCACGTTGCCGCCGATGGAGCAGGCGATCTGTGACGAGGGATCTGGGGCGTAGTAGAGGCCATGAGGAGCTGCCGCCTCGGAGATCGCCAGGTTGCGTACCCCGGGCTGGACCCGGGCGGTCCGCGCATCGGGGTCGATCTCGAGGATGCGGTTGAAGCGTGACAGCACCAGCAGCACGCCGTGCTCCAGCGGCATGGCGCCGCCGGAGAGGCCGGTGCCGGCGCCGCGGGTTACCACCGGCACGCCCAGGGCACAGCAGCGCTTGAGCAGGGTCTCGACCTGCTCGAGGGTCGCGGGCAGGGCGACCAGCATGGGCAGGGCGCGGTAGGCGGATAGACCGTCGCATTCGAAGGGGCGAAGGTCTTCCTCGCGGTGCAGCAGGGTCATCCCGGGCAGGGCCTGCCGGAGGTCGGCCAGCACTTCGGACTGGTCGCGCCCGGGTTGGCCGCCATCGAGTCTCGGGTCGAAGTGAGTATTCATGGTGACTCCTGAGCAAGAGGGGCATCACTTGAGTTTAGCGCCAATTTTATGGAAAGAATTTCTATAAATCCATGGAAATTTTTTTCATAAAATCGGTTCCCGCTGTGCTGGATCGAGAAATAACCAGGCCCCGCCGATGATCGGCGAGGCCCGGAGAGCGTCATGCTCGTGCCACTACCCTGCCCGCATCAGCGGGTCGCTGATCCCGATCACGTAGAAGGCCACCAGCGCGATGATGCCGGTGAACACCAGGTAATAGAGGGTCGGCAGGATGGTCTTGCGGATGGTAATGCCCTCGCGGCCGAGCAGGCCCACGGTGGCGGATGCCGCAACCACGTTGTGGATGGCGACCATGTTACCCGCCGCGGC
>PWIZ01000023.1 GCA_003560175.1 Halomonas sp.
CCATCACCGTGGCCCCGGCCCAGACGCTGACCGACAAGGAATACCAGATCATGCGCGACGCCTCCCTGGCGGTGCTGCGCGAGATCGGCGTCGAGACCGGTGGCTCCAACGTGCAGTTCGGTATGGATCCCGAGACCGGGCGCATGGTGGTCATCGAGATGAACCCGCGGGTGTCGCGCTCCTCGGCGCTGGCCTCCAAGGCCACCGGCTTCCCGATCGCCAAGATCGCCGCCAAGCTGGCCGTGGGCTACACCCTGGACGAGCTGCAGAATGACATCACCGGCGGGCGCACCCCGGCCTCGTTCGAGCCCTCCATCGACTATGTGGTCACCAAGATTCCCCGCTTCACCTTCGAGAAGTTCCCCCAAGCCAACGACCGCCTGACCACCCAGATGAAGTCCGTGGGTGAGGTGATGGCCATCGGTCGAACCTTCCAGGAGTCGCTGCAGAAGGCGCTGCGCGGTTTGGAGACCGGCAACGACGGCCTCGACCCCAAGTTTCCTGAGTGCAAGCTCGGTGAGTTCACCGACGAGGCCATGGCGCGCATCAAAGGCGAGCTGCAGGCCGCCGGCGCCGAGCGCATCTTCTTCATCGCAGACGCCATGCGCGCCGGGATGAGCGTTGACGAAATCTTCACGCTGACCAAGATCGACCCCTGGTATCTTGTGCAGCTGGAAGACCTGGTGCTCACCGAGCAGGAAGTGGCCAAGCGCTCACTCGCCGAGCTCGACGCCCGGGAGCTGTTCCGCCTCAAGCGCAAGGGCTTCTCCGATGCCCGGCTGGCCTGCCTGCTCGGCGTCTCCGAGAAGGAGTTCCGCAAGACCCGCCAGAAGGCCGGCATTCGCCCGGTCTACAAACGCGTCGATACCTGTGCCGCCGAGTTCGCTTCTGACACCGCCTACATGTACTCCACCTACGAAGAGGAGTGCGAGGCGGAGGTCTCCGACCGCCAGAAGATCATGGTGCTGGGCGGCGGGCCCAACCGCATCGGTCAGGGTATCGAGTTCGACTACTGCTGTGTCCACGCCGCCTTCGCCATGCACGACGACGGCTATGAGACCATCATGGTCAACTGCAACCCGGAGACCGTCTCCACCGACTACGACACCTCCGACCGCCTCTACTTCGAGCCGGTGACCCTGGAGGACGTGCTGGAGGTCGCCGACAAGGAGAAGCCGGTCGGTGTGATCGTGCAGTTCGGCGGCCAGACCCCGCTGAAGCTGGCCCGTGAGCTGGAGGCCGCCGGCGTGCCGATCATCGGCACCACCCCGGACGCCATCGACCGCGCCGAGGATCGTGAGCGTTTCCAGCAGATGATCGAAAAGCTGGGCCTCAAGCAGCCGCCCAACGCTACCGCCCGCAGCTTCGAGGAGGCCTTCGCCAAGGCCGAGGGCATTGGCTACCCGCTGGTGGTGCGCCCCAGCTATGTACTGGGCGGCCGCGCCATGGAGATCGTCTACGACGCCTCGGAGCTGGAGAATTACATGACCCATGCGGTCAAGGTCTCCAATGACTCCCCGGTGCTGCTCGACCACTTCCTCAACGCCGCCATCGAGATCGACATCGATGCGGTCAGTGACGGGCAGCAGGTGGTGATCGGCGGCATCATGCAGCATATCGAGCAGGCCGGCGTGCACTCCGGCGACTCCGCCTGTTCGCTGCCGCCCTACTCGCTGCCCGCCGAGGTGCAGGACGAGATGCGCGACCAGGTCAAGCAGATGGCCGTGGAACTGGGCGTCAAGGGCCTGATGAACGTACAGCTGGCCTGGCAGGACGGTGAGATCTACATCATCGAGGTCAATCCGCGCGCCTCGCGCACCGTGCCCTTCGTTTCCAAGTGCATCGGCATCTCCTTGGCCCAGATCGCCGCGCGCTGCATGGCCGGCACCACGCTCGAGGCGCAGGGCTTTACCCGCGAGATCGTGCCGCACTTCTTCAGCGTCAAGGAGGCGGTCTTCCCGTTCAACAAGTTCCCGGGCGTTGACCCCATTCTGTCGCCGGAGATGAAGTCCACCGGCGAGGTCATGGGCAGCGGCGACACCTTCGCCGAGGCCTTCTACAAGGCTCAGCTGGGCGCCGGCGAGGCGATTCCGCCCGTCGACGGCGACCGCAAGGCGTTTCTCTCGGTGCGTGAGCCGGACAAGGCGGGTGTTATCGAGGTGGCACGTTCTCTGGTAACATTAGGTTTTACACTGTGTGCGACCCGCGGTACCGCCGCTGCCCTTCAGGCCGCCGGTATCGATGTGGCGGTCGTGAACAAGGTCTTCGAAGGCCGACCGCATATCGTCGATCTGCTCAAGAACGACGAGATCGCTTATATCGTCAATACCACCGAGGGTCGCCAGGCGATCAGCGACTCCTCGGTGATCCGGCGCACCGCGCTTGCCCGCAAGGTTCCCTATGCCACCACCCTGGCGGGGGCCAGTGCCGTTTGCATGGCGCTTGAGTACGGCAATGCGATCACGGTGCGGCGGCTTCAGGATTTGCATGCAGGAGCTGCACAATGAACAAGGTCCCGATGACCGTTGATGGAGAGTCGCGCCTGCGCAAGGAGCTTGAGCAGCTCAAGGGTGAGGCGCGTCCGAGGGTGATCGCTGCCATTGCCGAGGCCCGTGAGCACGGCGATCTCAAGGAGAACGCCGAATATCATGCTGCTCGTGAGCAGCAGGGCTTTATCGAAGGGCGCATCCAGGAGATCGAGGGCAAGCTCGGCAGCGCCCAGGTGATCGATGTCACCAAGCTGCCGCAGACCGGCAGGGTGATCTTCGGTGTCACCGTCGAGCTGATCAACCTCGATACCGATGACCAGGTGCGCTATCGCATCGTTGGGGAGGATGAGGCCAACATCAAGGCCGGCCTCATCTCGGTCACCTCGCCCATCGCCCGCGCCCTGATCGGCAAGGAGGAGGGTGATGTGGTGGTGGTCAAGACGCCGGGCGGCAACGTCGAGTACGAGATTGGCGGCATCGAGCACCTGTAACCCAAGCTGTAAGCTTTAAGCCGTAAGTCAGAACCCAAACACCCCCCAAGGCAGTGCCTTGGGGGGTGTTTTCTTAAAGCTTATGGCTTACAGCCCCTGCGAAGCGCGGTGGCTCAGTGCCGCCCGTGATGCCCCTCGAAGCGCTGGACGTTGGAGAGTTTCGGATTGACCCGAGGGTTGCGGCGATAGAGTAGAGCCATCTTGCCGATGGTCTGCACCAGCTCGGCGCCGGCGGCGGCGACCAGCTCCTGCAGCATGGCGGCGCGGTCATCGCGCTCCGGCAGGGCCAGCTTCACCTTGATCAGCTCATGGTCGGTCAGCGCCCGGTCGAGCTCCGCCCGCACTCCCTCGGAGATGCCATTCTCGGAGACCGTCACCACCGGGTTCAGGTGGTGGCCAATGCTGCGAAATGCCTTCTTTTGTGCCTGTGACAAGCTCATGGTATCTTGCATCTTCCTGTTTGCGCGCAGCCGGTCATAGTACGCGTAAATTGCTATGCCGAAAATGGCCTTGTCGAAATGTCGCGTAGCGCGACCTCGGGCCCGCCTCTGTTTCGACGGGTCGACTGGTGACAAGCCGCTGCGCCCGACACCTCCCGCATGTCGCTCCAGCGTCTGTCCGTTACCCTCCACACCTTGGTGATGCCGTGGCTCGTACTCGCACAACATCCCCCGCTACCGGCAAGGCGCCGGCCGGCAAGAGCTCCGTCAGCAAGAGTCCTGTCAGCAAGACCAGCAAGGTCTGGATGAAGGAGCACTTCGACGATCAGTACGTGCAGCGCTCCTGGCAGGACGGTTACCGCTCCCGGGCCAGCTACAAGTTGCTCGAGCTGGACGACAAGGGCCGCCTCTTCAAGCCTGGCATGACGGTGATCGATCTAGGCGCCGCCCCCGGTGGTTGGAGCCAGGTGGCGGCCGAGAAAGTGGGCTCTGATGGGGTGGTGATCGCCTCTGATATCCTCGAGATGGACGCCCTGGCCGG
>PWIZ01000280.1 GCA_003560175.1 Halomonas sp.
GGAAACGTATAGGTCGTGCAGCCGGCGAGTAGAACGAAGGTCAGGCCGGCGGTGGGCAGCAGGACGCGTCGGAATCGAATCACGTGTGTTTCCTTGATGACGGGGATACAGAGAGAAGGCCAGCCTGCTGGCTGGCCAGTGTCGGGTCAAGACGCGCCGGGGTCATCCCGACCAGCCCGCCAGAATCGGGACATAGACCACCAGCAGGAGCACGGCGATCAGCCCCAGCAGGTAGGGCACGATGGCACGGGTGATGCGCTCCAGCGGCAGCTGAGTGACCGAAGAGGCCACGTAGAGGTTGATCGCCACCGGCGGGGTAATCATGCCAATGGCCAGCCCCATGACGATGATGATGCCGAAATGGATCGGATCGATGCCGAGCTGGGTGACCAGGGGCAGCAGCACCGGCGTCAGGATAATCAGCGCGCTGGCCGTCTCGATGAACACACCGGTGAGCAGGATCACTGCGATTACCAGCAGCATGATGACCAGCGGATCGGTGGAGAGCGAAAGCACTGCACTGGCGATGGCGCCGGGGACCTGCCAGCTGGAGAGGGTCCAACTCAGCACCGCCGAGGTGGCGATCACCAGCATGATCACCGAAGTGGTGATCGCCGAGCGGATCAGGATGCGATAGACGTCGGCCAGGCCCAGGTCGCGATAGATGAACAGCGACACCAGCAGCGCATAGTTGACCGCCACCACAGCCGCCTCACTGGGCGTGAAGATCCCCGAAAAGATGCCGCCCAGAATGATCACCGGGGTCATCAGGCCCCAGCTGGCGCTGAGGAAGGTGCGCCAGATGGTGGCAAGCGAGAGCGGGGTGCCTCGCGGATAGTTGCGGCGGTAGGCCTGCACGATGGCGATGGTCCCGAGCCCCAGCCCCATGGCGATACCCGGCACGATGCCGCTGAGGAACAGCGTGGAGACGGACTGCTGGGCGATCACCGCATAGATGATCATCGGCACCGAGGGCGGGATCACCACGCCGATGGTGCCGCTGGCGGCGATCAGGCTGGCCGCCGAGGCCGGGTCATAGCCCTTCTTGCGCAGCTCCGGCACCAGGCTCGAGCCCACCGCGGCGGTGGTGGCGGCGCCTGAGCCGGAGATGGCGGCGAAGAACATGCCGGCGCCCACCGAAACCAGCGAGAGCCCGCCCTTGAGGAAGCCGAACAGGGCGTCGGCGAAGTCCACCAGCTTCTCGCTCACCTTGCCCTGGGCCATCAGGTCCCCGGCGAGGATGAACATGGGCACCGCCACCAGGGCGAAGGAGTTGATGCCCTGGAACATCTGTTGGGTGACCACCATCAGCGGCACGCCCTGGGCGTTGAGCGCCAGCAGGGTGCTGGCGCCGATGGCCAGCGCGATGGGGACCCCCAGCAGCATGAAAATGAAGAAGAGCAGGAAGAGCGCGCCGGTCATGGGGGGCTCTCCTCGGTGCGGCCTAGCAGCAATTCGACCAGATCCACCAGGGCATACCAGGCCATGACGGCGGCGGCGATCGGGATCACCGCATAGACGTAGGTCATCGATAGCCGCAGCGAGGCGGATTTCTGGAAGCTCTGCACCTGCATGTAGCGGTAGCCGATGACGATCAGGGCGATCATGAAACCGAGAGAAACCAGCACGGCGGTGATCCGCGCCAGCTGGCGCAGGCGCAGGGGCAGGGCGTCCACCACGAAGGTGACGGCGATATGGCGGCCGCGCTGGAAGGCCAGGGTGGCGCCGAGGAAGGTGATCCACACCAGCAGGAAGCGGGCGACCTCCTCGGTCCAGCCCACTGCCGTGAAGAAGACCCGCGAGACGATCTGCAGGGTGATCACGCCGATCAACGCCGCCATGCCCGCGAAGACCACGGGTTGCATGACGGCGTCGAGGGCGCGCTCACTCCACTGCAGGGGTCGCAGCAGGAAGCGCGCGGTCAAGCTCACTGGTCCAGCGCCTCCTGAATGCGCTCGAGATAGTCGCCGAACTGTTCGCCGTACTTATCGTAGACCGGTGCCACGGCGGCCTGGAAGGCGTCGAGATCCGGTTCCTCGATGATCTGCATGCCCGCCTCGCGCAGCTCGGCCAGCTGGTTGGCCTCCATCTCGGCGTTCACCCGGCGCTCGTGCTCGGCGGCCTCCTGGGCGGCGCCGACCAGCACCTCCTGGGCCGCCTCCGGCAGCTGATTCCAGCTCGGCATGCCCATCACGAAGATCGCCGGCGCATAGGTGTGCCGCGAGAGCGTCATGTGCTCCTGAGTCTCGTTGAGCTTGAAGGAGTGGATGACGTTGACCGGGTTCTCCTGGCCGTCGATGGTGCCCTGCTGCATGGCAGTCAGTGCCTCGGTCCAGGCCATGGGAATGGCGTTGGCGCCGAGCTCACGGAAGGTGTCCACGTAGACCGGGTTCTCCATCACGCGAATGCGCAGGCCATCCATATCCGCGGGGGTTTCGACCGGGCGCTGGCTGTTGGTCAGGTTGCGAAAACCGCGTTCGGCGTAGGCCAGTCCCTTGAGGTTGACCTCGGAAAGCTTGTCGAGCAGCTCCTGGCCGATGGGGCCGTCGAGCACCTCATAGGCGGCCTCGGGGCTGGGGAAGAGGAAGGGCAGTTCGAAGACCGCCATCTCCTCGACGAAGTTGGCCACCGGGCCGTTGGTGATCACCCCCATGTCCACGGTGCCGATCTGCATCCCCTCGAGCAGGGTGCGTTCGTCGCCGAGGCTGGCGTTGGGGTAGATATCCACCGACACCGCGCCCTCGGTGCGCTCCTGGACCAGTTCCTGGAATTTCACGGCGGCGATATGGAAGCCATCCTGCTCGTTGACCACGTGGGCCAGGCGCAGGGTGACCGGATCCATCTCTGCGAAGTCCGAGGCGTTGGCGGAGGCCATCATGGCCAGCGAAATACCGGCAACCAGCGTGCTGCGTGCAAAGCCTTTCATTGTGAGTTTCCTTATTTGTGTCAGCGTCTTGCGTCATGTTGCCAGACGCAGCATGCCCCGGCCGGGGGATGACGGTCAATTTGCCGGCGGTGAACCGGTCATGGGGTCTCCTGCTGGGCGCGCAGCCAGGCGATCTCCTCGGCCCAGATGGCCGGCTCGATGGTCTCGAGCACCAGGGGAATGCCGTCGGTGCGCGGGTCTCGCATCAGGGTGGTAAAGCACTCGAGGCCGATATTGCCCTGCCCCAGGCTGTGGTGGCGGTCGACCCGACTGCCCAGCTCGCTCTTGGCGTCGTTGAGGTGCATGCCCTTGAGGTACTCCATGCCCACCACGGCGTCGAACTCGTCCAGCATGGCGGTGGTAGCTGGGGCGCTGCGCAGGTCGTAGCCGGCGGCGAAGGCGTGGCAGGTGTCCAGGCACACTCCGACCCGAGCCTTGTCGTCCACCCGCTCGATGATCTCGGCCAGGTGCTCGAAGCGCCAGCCCAGGTTGCTGCCCTGGCCGGCGGTGTTCTCGATGACCGCGGTGACGCCTCGGGTGTGGGTCAGCGCCTCGTTGATGGATTCGGCGATGCGTGACAGACACTCGGATTCGCCGATCTTCCTGAGATGGCTGCCCGGGTGAAAGTTCAGCAGGTCGATGCCGAGCTGCTCGCAGCGCTGTATCTCCACCAGGAAGGCGGCCCGGGACTTGGCCAGCCCCTCGGCCTCGGGATGGCCCAGGTTGATCAGGTAGCTGTCGTGGGGAAGGATCTGTCCCGGCCCGAAGCCGTGCCGCCGGCAGGCGGATCGAAAGGCCTCGATGGTGGGGTCATCCAACGGTTTGGCCTGCCACTGGCGCTGGTTCTTGGTGAAAAGCGCAAAGGCGTTGGCGCCGATCGCAACGGCGCGCTGCACCGCCTGATCGACACCGCCGGCGGCGCTGACGTGGGCTCCGATATATTTCATGCTGAACGCGCGGTCTCCACTGTTGTCGTGAGAGTGACCAGAGATTCTAGCGCAAGATGCCTGTTCAAGAGTGATGCCCCAGCCAA
>PWIZ01000399.1 GCA_003560175.1 Halomonas sp.
GGGCCGTGACAAGCGCCCGATGATCCTGCTCAACGACGAGACCGGCAAGCCGGTGACCGTCAGCGGCTCCGACACCCCGGTGCAGTATCTGCTGCCCGGCAAGTCGATCGTTACCGCCGACAACGGCGCGAAGATCGGCGTCGGTGAGGTCGTCGCCCGCATCCCGGTGGAGGCGTCTGCCAACAAGGACATCACCGGTGGCCTGCCCCGCGTGGCCGATCTGTTCGAGGCACGCAAGCCGAAGGAACCGGCGATACTGGCCGAGATCAGCGGCGTGATGAGCTTCGGCAAGGAGACCAAGGGCAAGCGTCGCTTGACCATCACGCCGGAAGGCGGCGGCGAGCCCTTCGAGGCGCTGATCCCCAAATGGCGTCAGATCGCCGTGTTCGAGGGCGAAAGCGTCGAGAAAGGCGAGGTGATCTCCGACGGTCCGAGCAACCCCCACGACATCCTGCGGTTGCTGGGCGTGGCAGAGTTGGCCAAGTACATCACCGTGGAGATCCAGGAGGTCTACCGCCTTCAGGGCGTGGGCATCAACGACAAGCACATCGAAGTGATCGTGCGTCAGATGCTGCGGAAGGTAGAGATCGCCGACGCGGGTGACTCCGACTTCATCACCGGCGACCAGGTTGAACTGGCACGGGTGCTGGAGCAGAACGCCCGCCTCGAGAAGCAGGATAAGTTCCCGGCCAAGTATCAGCGTGTCCTGCTGGGTATCACCAAAGCCAGCCTGGCTACCGAGTCGTTCATCTCCGCGGCCTCCTTCCAGGAGACCACGCGGGTGCTGACCGAGGCGGCGGTGACCGGCAAGCGCGACTACCTGCGCGGCCTGAAGGAGAACGTGGTGGTGGGGCGTCTGATCCCGGCCGGTACCGGCCTGGCCCACCATGAGGAGCGTCGCCGTCGGCGTGAAGGCCCCGAGCGTCCGCCGACGCCGTCGGCCTACGACGTCGAACAGGAACTGGGCGCGCAGCTTACCGCGCTGGATTCCGGCGACGAGGAACTCTGACCGCGTCCCGGAACCGGTGCTCCGCCCATCAGGGCGGAGCATCGGCCTTGACGGGGTACGGGGTCAGCTATTAGAATGCGCAGCCTTTAACAGTGGGGTGGGTACGCCCGCACCCGCTGGAAAAGGCCAAGGCAACCCATTGGAGTCAGCTACTACCCATGGCAACAATCAATCAGCTCGTGCGCAAGCCGCGCAAGCGTCCGGTCACCAAGAGTGACGTGCCGGCGCTGCAGGCCTGCCCGCAGAAGCGCGGTGTCTGTACCCGCGTCTACACCACCACCCCGAAGAAGCCGAACTCGGCCCTGCGTAAGGTCTGCCGCGTGCGCCTGACCAACGGTTTCGAGGTCTCTTCCTACATCGGCGGTGAAGGCCACAACCTGCAGGAGCACTCCGTGGTCCTGATTCGCGGTGGTCGTGTCAAGGATCTTCCCGGTGTGCGTTATCACACCGTGCGTGGCGCCCTGGACACCTCCGGCGTACAGAACCGCAAGCAGGGCCGTTCCAAGTATGGTACCAAGCGTCCCAAGGCCTGATCGGTCTCGGCGCGTACCAACACCCAGAATCGATATCGGTCTGATAAGAGTAAGGTCGGGCGGCGCCGCCTCAGCGCAGTCGAGCGTGAGTCCCGGGTTTACCTGAAGGACCCTTCAACAGAGGGCTTATCATGCCTAGAAGAAGAATTGCGGCAAAACGCGAAATCCTTCCGGATCCCAAGTTTGGAAGTGAGCGTCTGGCAAAGTTCATGAACCACCTGATGTTCGGCGGTAAGAAGTCCGTTGCTGAGCGCATCGTCTACGGTGCGCTGGACAGGGTTGCCGAGCGCAGCAATGAAGACCCGCTGGAGATCTTCGACAAGGCGCTGGAAGCCATTCAGCCCATGGTCGAGGTGAAGTCTCGCCGCGTAGGCGGTGCGACCTATCAGGTGCCGGTGGAAGTTCGTCCGTCGCGTCGCCAGGCCCTGGCCATGCGCTGGCTGGTGGATGCCGCCCGTCGTCGTGGCGAGAAGACCATGGTGCAGCGCCTGGCTGGTGAGATGCTGGACGCATCCGAAGGCAAGGGCTCCGCGGTCAAGAAGCGTGAAGACGTGCACCGCATGGCAGAAGCCAACAAGGCTTTCTCGCACTATCGCTTCTAAAGGCAGCGCTTCTCAACGCATCGCCAACCAACGGGGAGTTCCACCGTGGCTCGCAAGACTCCACTAAATCGCTACCGCAATATCGGCATCGTCGCCCACGTCGATGCCGGCAAGACCACCACGACTGAGCGCGTGTTGTTCTATACAGGCGTCAACCACAAGCTGGGCGAGACCCACGAAGGCGCCTCCACCACCGACTGGATGGAGCAGGAGCAGGAGCGGGGCATCACCATTACCTCCGCTGCCGTGACCACCTTCTGGAAGGGCATGAACCACCAGTTCGATGAGCACCGTATCAACATCATCGACACCCCGGGGCACGTGGACTTCACCATCGAGGTCGAGCGTTCCCTGCGGGTTCTTGACGGTGCCGTCGTGGTGCTGTGCGGCTCTTCCGGCGTGCAGCCGCAGACCGAGACCGTCTGGCGTCAGGCCAACAAGTATGAAGTGCCGCGCATGGTCTTCGTCAACAAGATGGATCGTACCGGTGCCGACTTCTTCATGGTGGTCGAGCAGCTCAAGGATCGTCTGGGCGCCAACGCCGTGCCGATCCAGATCAACTGGGGCACCGAGGAAGACTTCAAGGGCGTTATCGACCTGCTCGAGATGAAGGCTATCCTGTGGAACCAGGATGATCTGGGTGTCACCTATGACCTCGTCGAGATCCCCGCCGAGCTCCTGGAGACCGCCGAGAAGTACCGCGAGGAGATGGTCGAGGCCGCCGCCGAGGCGTCCGAAGAGCTGATGGACAAGTACCTCGAGGGCGTTGAGCTGACCAAGGAAGAGATCAAGGCCGGCCTGCGTCGTCGCACCCTGGCCAACGAGATCGTCCTGGTCACCTGCGGTTCCGCGTTCAAGAACAAGGGCGTGCAGGCAGTGCTGGATGCGGTGGTCGAGTACCTGCCGTCTCCCACCGAAGTCAAGGCCATCGAAGGCGAACTGGACGACCGGGATGGCACCGTCGCCACCCGTGAGGCCGACGACAGCGCGCCCTTTGCCGCTCTGGCGTTCAAGATCGCCACCGACCCCTTCGTCGGCACCTTGACCTTCATTCGTGTCTACTCCGGGGTGCTCAAGTCCGGCGACGGCGTCTTCAACTCGGTCAAGAGCAAGAAAGAGCGTGTTGGTCGTATCGTCCAGATGCACGCCAACTCCCGCGAAGAGATCAAGGAAGTGCGTGCCGGCGACATCGCCGCCTGTGTTGGCCTCAAGGACGTCACTACCGGTGATACCCTGTGCGATCTGACCGACAAGATCGTTCTTGAGCGCATGGAGTTCCCGGATCCGGTGATCTCCGTGGCCGTGGAGCCGAAGTCCAAGGCCGACCAGGAGAAGATGGGTGTGGCGTTGGGCAAGCTGGCCCAGGAGGATCCCTCCTTCCAGGTCCGCACCGACGAAGAGACTGGCCAGACCATCATCTCCGGCATGGGCGAGCTCCACCTGGATATTCTTGTCGACCGTATGCGTCGCGAGTTCAAGGTCGAGGCCAACATCGGCAAGCCCCAGGTCGCCTACCGCGAGACGATTCGCGGCAAGGTAGAGCAGGAAGGCAAGTTCGTGCGTCAGTCCGGCGGTCGCGGCCAGTATGGCCATGTCTGGCTGCGCATCGAGCCGCTCACCAAGGAAGACAAGGGCGAAGATGAAGACATGCACTTCAAATTTGCTTCCGAGGTCGTCGGCGGTGTGGTTCCCAAGGAATACGTGCCGGCCGTCGAGAAAGGGGCCTACGAGCAGCTGAAGAACGGTGTCATCGCGGGCTATCCGATGATCGACGTCAAGGTTACGCTGTACGATGGTTCCTACCACGACGTGGAC
>PWIZ01000175.1 GCA_003560175.1 Halomonas sp.
CTGCCCAGCCAGGCGGGCAGCATCAAGCGGATCTGGGTCCAGGCGAAGATCCATGGGATCGCCCTCAGGGTCTCGACGCCGCCGTCCTGGCGGCGCTTGGTGGGTCGCGAGCCCAAGGGCAAGCGGCCCAGCGAGCCTTCCGGCGTCACCGCTCGGAAGTAAGGCACAAAGTCGGGATCTTCGCGCACCACGCCGACATAGGCACGGTGCGCCACCTCGGCAAGGCGATCCATTTCCTCCCGCCAGTGGGGCTGAGGATCCGGCGGCGGAAGCAGGGTCGCCTCCAGCACCGCACAGGCATAGATCTCCATGGAACGCAGGGCGATCTCTGGCTGGCCGAACTTGAAGCGGATCATCTCGCCCTGCTCGGTCACCCTCAGGCTGCCGTTCACCGAGCCCGGCGGCTGGGAGAGAATCGCCGCATGGGCCGGGCCGCCGCCGCGACCCACGGTGCCGCCGCGACCGTGGAACAGGGTCAGGTCGACGCCTTGACGCTCGCACACCGCCACCAGTGTTTCCTGGGCGCGATACTGGGCCCAGGCGGCGGCCAGCTGGCCGGCGTCCTTGGCGGAGTCGGAATAGCCGATCATCACCTCCTGGCGGTCGGCGGTGAGCGAGCGATAGCCGGGCAGCGACAGCAGACGGTCGATGACATCGCCGGCGTGGTTGAGATCGTCCAGGGTCTCGAAGAGCGGAGCGATGGGCAGCTTCACCTCACCGCCCACCTCCTTCATCAGCAGGGCCACCGCCAGCACATCGGAGGGCTGCCCCGCCATGGAGATGATATAGGTGCCCAGCGCTTCGGCCTGCTCGCTGGCCACCACCCGGAAGGTATCGATCACCTCACGGGACTCCGACGAGCACTCCCAGCGCCGCGGAATCAGCGGACGCCGCGAGGCGAGCTCCTCGAGCAGGAATGTTTGGCGCTGCTCCTCGTTCCAGTCGCGGTAGTGACCTAACCCCAGACCATCGGTGAGTTCCTCTATCACCTGGGCGTGGCGGCCCGCCTCCTGACGGATGTCGAGCTTGGTGAGGGTCACGCCGAACACCGCCACCCGGCGCAGGGTGTCGAGCAGCGCGCCGTTGGCGATGGTGTCGAGCCCCACGTCGCAGAGCGAACGGTAGCAGGTCAGCAGCGGCGCGAAGAGCTGGTCTCGGCTCTCGATCACCGGGCCCTCATCGAAGGGCTTGCCCTCCAGGCACGCCTTGGCCCAGTCGCGAGTCGCCTCCACGCGGGTCAGCAGCCGCCGCAGCAGTTCACGATAAGGCTCGGCAACCTCCCCCACCTCGGCCTTCAGAGCGCTGTTGGCCTTCCACATGGAGAGCTCGGCCTTGAGCTGCTCGAGGTCGCGTACATAGAGGTCGGCGGCCATCCAACGCCCCAGCAGCAGCACTTCCCGGGTGACTCGGGAGGTGACGTTGGGGTTGCCGTCCCGGTCGCCGCCCATCCAGGAGGCGTAGCGGATCGGCGCGGCGTCCAGGGGCAGACGCTCGCCGGCGGTCTCCAGCAGCAGGTTGTCCAGGTCGCGGTGGAAGTCGGGTACCGCCTGCCACAGCGAGTTCTCGATCACCGCGAAGCCCCACTTGGCCTCGTCCACCGGGGTCGGGCGCTCGTGGCGAATCTCGTCAGTGTGCCAGGCCTGGCTGATCAGCTCCTCGAGGCGGCCCTTGGCCCGGATGCCACGCTCGGGGTAGTCGCCGGAGGACTCGATGGCGGTGAGGCAGTCGTCGATGGCGTCATACTTCTGGATCAGGGTGCGGCGGATAACCTCGGTGGGGTGGGCGGTAAGCACCAGCTCCACGCGCATGGCGGCCAGGGCCTCCACCAGCTTGCGAGGGGTGTTGCCGGCCTCCCGGGCGCGGGTCAGCAGTTCGCTGAGCACCGGCTGGCTGCCGGGACGGTAGTCCTCCACGCGGCGAAAACGCGACCGATAGTGCTGCTCGGCGATGTTGGCCAGGTTGAGAAACTGGTTGAAGGCGCGGGTCACCGGCAGTAGATCGCGGTCAGGCAGGCGGCGCAGGTAGTCGATCAGCTCGCGCTGGGCCTGGTCGTCGTTCTGGCGGCCGCGCTTGGCGAAACCCCGGATGGCCTCGATCTTGTCGACGAAACCATCCCCCAGGTCGTCGGCGATGGTGCGCCCGAGACTGTCGCCCAGGATACGAACGTTATCGCGCAGCGATTCGTGCAGGTCGTGGCTCATGGCCCAGAGTCTCCCGGTGGCTCTCCCGCTATCGCGGGAAGTACGGATGTGGTTGAAGATTCGACAACAGCACGCTCGATGGCCTTGGCAGCCTGCCAGTGGCGCTCCATAAGGTCGAGGCCGGCTTCCTCGAGTGCCACGCCATCGGCGGCAATGGCCGTCTCCAGATGGCGAAAACGCCGCTCGAACTTGGCATTGGTGGCGCGCAGGCACTGCTCGGGATCGGCCTTGAGGGTGCGGGCCAGGTTGGTCACCGCGAACAGTAGGTCGCCCACCTCCTCGGCGGCGTGCTCGCGGTCGCCGGCGGCCAGCGCTTCCTCCACCTCCGAAAGCTCCTCGCGGATCTTGGCGACCACCCCACGGGCATCAGGCCAGTCGAAGCCGGCCCGGGCGGCGCGCTTGGAGAGCTTGGCGGCCCGGGAAAGCGCGGGCAGAGTGCGCGGGACATCATCGAGAACTGACGCCGCCTCGCTATCCCACCTTGAGGCGTCCCCGCCGCTGGCGCGCTCGGCCCGCTCCTCGGCCTTGAGGCTCTCCCAGCGGCTGCTGACGTTATCAATTTCAGCCTGGGCCGCCTCGATCTCCTCGGCGGAAACGCCTGGCGGGCGGCGAGACCCCAGGGTGCCGTCGGGAAACACATGGGGGTGGCGACGCAGCATCTTGGCGGTGAGGGTATCGACGACGTCGTGAAAGTCGAAGCGCCCCTCCTCGGCGCCGAACTGGGCGTAGTAAACCACCTGGAAGAGCAGGTCGCCCAGTTCGGCGGGCAGCTCATGCCAGGCGCGCCGCTCGATGGCATCGGCCACCTCATAGGCCTCCTCCAGGGTGTGAGGCACGATGGAATCCCAGTCCTGTTTGAGATCCCAGGGACAACCCTGCTCGGCATCGCGTAGGACCGCCATCAGGGTCAGCAGATCGTCGAGGTCGTGGCGTCGGTTCATGAGGCCTTCCCCCTGCGCTTGCCCAGTTTGCCCGGTTTTCCCGGCTTGCCGCCGCTACGCAGACGGCGCACCTCGATGACGTTGGAGAGCTGCTGGATGCGCGAGAAGAGTCGTCCCAGAGTCTCCAGGCCGTCCACCTCCACGGTGATCGCCATGCGGGCGATGCCGTCGTCGGTATCGGTCAGGGTATTGACCGCCAGCACGTTGACCTTCTCGTTGCCGAGCACACCAGTGACGTCGCGGAGAAGGCCGGAGCGATCCCAGGCCTGGACCTCGATGTCCACCGGATACTGAGTGCGGGCGCGCTCGCCCCACTCCACCTCGATGAGGCGCTGGGGCTCCTCCAGGCGCAGCTGCAGAATATTGGGGCAGTCCTGGCGATGGACGGTGACCCCCCGCCCCTGGGTGATGAAGCCGACGATGGGCTCACCCGGTACCGGATGACAGCAGTTGGCCATGCTGGTCTTGAGGTTGCCCACGCCCAGCACGGTGATATCGCTCTGTCCGCCCTTTCCCGGCGAGCGCTTGGGCTTGGCCAACAGGCGGTCGAGCTGTTCCTGGTCGTCGTTCTCGCCGAACAGCTGCTGGGCCTGGTGCAGCACCTGGCCGACACGCAGGTCACCGGCGCCCAGCGCGGCGTACATGTCCTCGGGGCTCTGATAGTTGACCTTGCGCGCCAGGGCTCCGAAATCCATTCCTTCGAGGTCGAGGCGCTTCATCTCACGCTCGAACAGCACGCGCCCCTCCTCCAGGTTCTGGTCCCGGGCCTGGTGCTTGAACCAGGCCTGAATCTTGGCCCGGGCCC
>PWIZ01000251.1 GCA_003560175.1 Halomonas sp.
ACGCCCAGAATGGCGGCTCTGGTACTCCTGGCCAAGGGAAGCTGTCGTTGAGTGAATGGCATGGCTGGCTCCTGATGCGGGTTGATGGGAGGCCGCCACGGCAGCCCCGCCCCTTAAGATGTATTTATTATACATCTTAAGGCTAGATGCTGGCACCGCTTCGTCAAGGACGAACTCACTCCGCTGGTGGTGCCTGGCGTATCCATCCCCAGTCATCGAACAGCACGTAGAGCGCCGGAATCACCAGCAACACCATCACGGTGGCGCTGAGAAGGCCGAACACCACCGAGATCACCAGCGGCTTGATGGCCGCCGCCTGGCTGCTGGTCTCGGCCAGCAGCGGAAGCAGCCCAGCGATGGTGGTGGTAGACGAGATCAGAATGGCGCGTAGCCGGTCGCGACTGGCCTGGCCGGCAGCCGCCACGGCGTCGAGCCCGCGCCCGCGGTGAGTCTTGATGAAGTGGATCAGCAGGATGGCGTTATTGACCACGATGCCGGCCAAGGAGGCCGCGCCGATCAGAGAGGGCATGGAGAGGTAGTAGCCCATGAGCACATGGCCCCAGATGGCGCCAATAAAGGCCAGCGGTATCGCCACCATCACGATCAGCGGTTCCACGTAGCTGCGAAACTGAAAGGAGAGGATCACGAAGATGCCCACCAGCCCGATCAGCAGCCCGCGACCGATGGAGCCGCCGGTCTCGGCGGAGCTGGCCACCTGGCCCTCGAAGGCGACCGCCACATCGGGATGACGCGCCCGGAACGCCTCCAGCCAGCCGCTGCCGACGAGATCATCGACGATGGCCTGGCCGCTGGCCTGCCGCGCATCCACGTTGGCCTCCACGGTGACGGTACGCCGCCCATCGATGCGGGTGATACGCGCCCAGTCGCGCCGCTCCTCCGCGCTGGCAATGACCTCCAGTGGCACCCGCCGCCCATCCGGCAGGGCGATAGTCATATCGGCCAGGGCGTCGAGAGACGTCCTGTCCGCCTCGGCCAGGCGAATCAACACCTCGATCTCCTGTTCGCCGATGCGCAGGGTATCGGCGATCTCGCCGAGCAAGGCGGCACGCATCTGGCCAGCCACCTCCTCGGCGGAGAGCCCCAAGCCATGGGCGCCCTCGATCAGCGAGAAGGCTCGCTGGGGCTTGCCCAGGCGCAGGTCGTCGATGACGTTGTAGACGGCCGCATAGCCATCGAGATGATCGCCCAGTTCCAGCGCCGCCGCCTTCATGGACTCCAGGTTCTCTCCAGCCAGGCGCACCTCCACCGGCACCCCGGCGGGGCCGAAGCCCGGCTCCTGGATGATCAGGCGCTGCACGCCTTCGATCTCGCCGATCGCCTCCCGCCAGGCCGTGGTGAGCTCGTCCAGCGTCACCCGGCGCCGCTCGGCGGTCAGCAGGTCGACGATGACGGTGGCCACATGGGGACCAGCCTCCCGGGCACTGGGGTTGTGGTTGAAGCGCACCTGGATGGCCTCGACCAGGGCGGCTCCCCCGGGCTGCTCTGGCGAGAAGCGCGCGTCGAGCACCTGCATCGCCGCCTCGACCCGCTCGACAACCGCCTCGGTGCGCGCCAGTGGCGTGCCCTGGGGCATCAGGATGCGCGCCTCCAGCACGTCGCCGTCGATGTCCGGCATCGCCTCACTGCCCAAATGCCCCCCGGCCATGAAGCCGAAGGAGCCCAGCATAATGGCGACAATGATTCCCAGCACCGCATGGCGATATCGTATCGTCCGATCGGCCAGCCGCCCGACTGCCTCGCGGAACCTGTCAAAATGCCGTTCGAAGGCGGCACGGAAGCGGGAATCGTGCCCCGCCTGCATGGTCACTATGCTGCCCTTGAGATGGTGCGGCAGGATCCAGAAGGCCTCGATGAGGCTGGCCGCCAGGGCGGCGATCAGCACCACCGGCAACACCTGCAGCACGGCGCCCAGCTCACCGGCCAGGAAGGAGAGCGGCACAAATACCGCCACTGTGGTCAGAAAGGATGACAGCACCCCGGGCAACACCTGGCGGGTACCGGCTACCACCGCCTCCAGCGGCGTGGCGCCCTCCCGGGCGTGGGCAGCGATGCTGTCGGTGATGACGATGGCGTCGTCCATGACGATACCGATCGCCATCAGCAGGGCCACCAGGGTAATCATATTCAGCGACAGCCCGGTCAGCGCCATCACCGTGAAGGCGCCCATGAAGGCAGCGGGCAACCCCAGCACCGCCCATAGCGCGAGCCGCGGGCGGAAGAACAGGCTCATCACCAGTACCACCAGAATCAGCCCCAGCAGCCCGTTGCCCACCAACATCTGCAGGCGGTCGCGGACGATGCCGGTCATGTCCTGGGTCAGGGTCAGCGAGACACCGCCGTCTAAGCGCAGACGCTCTGCCTCGACCAGCTGCTCGAGGCGCGCCTTCACCGCCAGGGCGTCGTCGCGCAGGGTCTTGCTCACCTCCAGCACCACTGCCGGCTCGCCGTTGAAACGCACCCGCTCCTCCTCCCGCTCACCGGCCTCGCTCAGGGTGGCAAGTTCGCCCAGGGTCAGCTCGCCGCCCTCAGGGCTGGAGATCACCACCAGCGAGGCCAGCTCGGCGAGCGAGCGGCGCTGGTCGGTAAAACGCAACAGGATGTCACGGTCAGCGGTTTCCAGGGTACCCAGTGGCAGGTCGAGACTCTGGCCGGCCACCCGCCGCGCCAACTCTTGCGCCGAGAGGCCGTGCTGGCCCAGCACCTCGCGGGGCACTTCCACCTGCCACTGGCGCTGGGATCTGCCGTGGATCGCCACCTCAGCAACACCGGGCAGCGTCATGATGCGCGCTTCCAGACGCAGGGCGTAGTCCTCGAGCTGGCGCATCGGCATGTCGCCGAACACTGCCACCGCCGCCACCGGATCGCTGCGATGTAGCTCGCGGACCACCGGCGCCTCGGCGCGGACCGGCAGTTCGGTGATGGCGTTGACCTCGGTATCAATCTGAGTGAGGAAGCGGATGGCATCGCCGCCCTTCGTCATGGTGGCGGTGGCGCTGGCCAGGTTGTCCTGGGCCATGCAGGAGAACTCGTCGAGGAACTCCACTCCCTTGACCGCCTCATGGAGGCGCCTGCATATAGCGTCCTCGACGTCGGCGGCGCTGGCGCCGCGATAGACCACCTCCACGGCCACTTCCGTGGAGCGGTAGTCGGGAAAGGTCTCGCGCTTGAGGTTCGGAGCGGCGAACAGGCCGACGGCCAGCAGCAATATCAGCAACAGGTTGGCCGCCGTGGTATGGGCTGCAAACCAGCGGATCATGGCTGCGCTCCCGTTCTCGGGTCGTCACCCAGCGACTCCCCCAATGCCTGGGCGGCGAGACGGGCCTCGAGGACCTCGTCCCGACGGGGCGCCAGCGCCATGCCGGTGATCGCCGGCTGCAGGTCGTCGACGATCACCCGCTCGCCTGGCGCCAGACCCGCCTCGATCACCGCCAGATCCCCCTGCTGGAAGGCCACCGAGACCGGGCGACGTACCAGACGGTCCTGCCCGTCGACTAGATAGAGCTCGCCTTGGTGGAGCGCCGACACCGGCACCACCAGTCGCAGTTCGGAGCTCGGCGCCGAGAGATGCACCCGGGTATACATGTCGCGCTGCAGCGGTGGGCGGTCCGGCGGCCGCGCATCCCGGTAGGGGTGATCGACCCGCACTACCACCCGCACGGCGCGAGTGGCCGGATCCAGGCCGCTGGCGATACGCACGACCCGCCCGCTCCAGCCCACGTCGGGGGCACCCACCAGCGCCAGTTCGGCCTCGATGACGCCGAGGTCGATGCGCTCGCTGAGGCTGAGGGTACCAAGCGGCAGGTCATCGGGGGCCACGGCGCCCAGCAGGCGTCGCATCATGCTGAACGGGACTCGCGCCTCCACCTCGGCGGCGGCCAGGCTGTCCGCCTCGAAGAGCCGCTGTCCCACGGCAACGAACTGGTGACGCTCCACCGCGACCTCGCCGAGGCGCAGGTCGTAGGGGGCGACGAAGCGGGTATCCTCCAGGTCGCGCCGGGTCTGAGCCAGCCGCGTGGCGGCCCGGGCCTGCTGGGCCTCCAAGGACTGTCGCCGCGCCGGTAGCAGCGCCAGGCTGTTCTCCAGCGAAGCCACCGCCTGGCGCTGTGCCAGGCTGGCACGGCGCTGTTCGTCGAGCTGGCCGCGGGCCACGGCCCCGCTGCCGGCCAGCCGTTCGATGCGCGCCAGCTCCTGCTCGGCCAGGGCCAGTCGCTCACGCTCCAACGCCAGCAGCCGCCTGGTGTTCTGCTCCTCGACCTCGAGCAGGGCCCCCTCGCCGGCCAGGCCGGCCAGCTCCGCCTCGGCCTCGGCGATGGCCAGCTCGTAGCGGCTGGGGTCCAGCGCCACCAGCAGGGAACCCTCCGGCAACAGGGTGCCGCTCTCCAGCTCCGAGTGGCGCTCCACCACCCGGCCCGACACATTAGCCACTGCCTGCCAGGTCTCGGCGGGGCGGGCCACGCCGTGACCGCGGGCCTGGAGACGCATCGCGACCGGCTGCACCTCGATCACCGTGACCGGCGTGGGCGTCACCGCCGCCTCGAGGCGCTCCGGCACCTGGCGATTGGCCACGAAGAACACCAGCAGCAGCACCCCCACTGCGACCCCGATCAGCACCATGAGTCCCCGGCCCAAGCGCTGCCTCCAGGGGATCATGCCTCACCTCCGCGACCCGCTCGGATACCGTGCCGATAGAGGTCGAAGGCCACCGGCCCACGGTCGACGATCCCGGCGACATCGCCATCGATCAGCGCCTGCAGCACCAGCCCCTGCAGGCAACCGATGAACTGGGCCGCTGCGACGTCCAGGTCGAGCCCGGGCCTCAGCTGGCCGCGCCGCCGGCCCTCCTCGAGCACCCCTGCCAGTCGCTGCCGGTAGTTCGCCAGCAGCGCCTTGACCATGCGACTGGCGGGAGTGGGGCGTGGATGCTGCAGCTGTCCCATCAGCAGGCGAGGCACCCCGGGGTGCTCGGCGATGAAGGCCACATGGGCCAGGAACATCGCCTCCAGAGCCGCCAGGGGATCCTCGACGCCCTCGGCGGCGGCACCGACCCGCGCCATCACCCGCTCAGCGACCCAGGCCACCACCGCTTCCCAGATCGCCTCCTTGTTAGAAAAGTGGCGAAACAGCGCGCCCTGGGTGACCCCCATTCGCTGGGCGATGCGCTCCGTGGTCAGGGTGGCGGGCTCCTCCTCCCCGCATAGGGCGACGACGGTCTCCACGGTACGCTCGCGGCGCACCTCGGCGCTAAGGTGCTGACGTTGCGACATGCTCGAGCCTCAAAAGATAGTAATTGATTACTATCTATCATCATCGCAGGACTTGCGCCAGCCGACATCATGCGGCGCTGATCTCAGTCAATCTTTGACGTTTCTCGGGGAACATTGAAAACCGCTACTTCAGCCCCAGCCGCCTGGCCAGCTTGTGCAGGTTGCTGGGGTCCAGCTCCAGGCGCCGGGCCGCCGCCGCCCAGCGCCCGTCGCAGGCCTCCAGGGCCTCGCGGATCGCTCGGCGCTGGGTCCGCTCCACGCACTCGCGAAGGCTCGACGCGATGACCTCATCGGTGTTCTCCGGTGCTTCCGATACGCTGTCTCTTCCTCCCTCGGGAACGGGTAGGTCGAGCCAGACAGGCTCCAGGGTGATGATCTCGTCGCGCCGCGCACCTCGACTCAAGGCCTTGATCGCCGCCCGGCTGATCACGTGCTCCAGCTCGCGCACGTTGCCCGGCCAGGCATAGGCCAGCAGCGCCTCCTCGGCGTCGGGCGAGAGCCGCAGGCTGCGTACTCCGAGACGCACCCGGTTGATCTCCAGGTAGTGGCCGGCCAGCACCAACACGTCGCTGCCCCGCTCGCGCAGCGGCGGAATCGCCACCGGATAGGCGGACAGACGGTGGTAGAGATCCGCGCGGAAGCTGCCGTCGCGCACGGCCTCGGCCAAGTGCCGGTTGGTGGCGGCGATGATGCGCACGTTGACCTGGCGCGGGATGTCCTCCCCCAGGCGCTGCACCTCGCCCTCCTGCAGGGCGCGCAACAGCTTGGCCTGGACCGGCAGCGACAACTCGCCCACCTCGTCGAGGAAGAGGGTGCCGCCGTCGGCCGTCTCGAAGCGACCGGCGCGCTCGGCGGTGGCGCCGGAGAAGGCCCCCCTCACATGGCCGAACAGCTCGCTCTCGGCCAGCGATTCAGGCAGGGCGGCGCAGTTGACCTGTACCATCGCCGCATCGCGGCGGGCGGAGCGGCGGTGCAGGCGGCGCGCGAAGAGCTCCTTGCCCACTCCGGTCTCGCCGCTAAGCAGCACCGGCAGGTCGGCCCCCGCCACCACGTCCAACTCGCGCAGCAGCCGCATCAGTACCGCACTGTGGCCGAGGATATCGCGCGCCTCGGGGGCCGACAGGGGCAGGCCGCTCTCCTGTCGGGCCATGCGCAGGGCGCGCAGGTCCCGCTCCAGGCGACTGACTCGTACCGCCGCCTCGACCAGCAGCGCGTAGCGCTCCAGGGCGGTTCGGTCATCGGCATCGAAGGTGCCCGCCTCCAGCGCATCCAGCGTCAGCGCGCCCCAGGGTTGGCCCTCCACGTGCAGGCTGATGCCCATGCAGTCATGAACGTGCAGCGGCTGGCCGGGCTGCTGCTCCACCAGGCCGTCGTAGGGGTCCGGCAGGCTGGCATCGGGCGGAAAGAGGGTGGTACGCCGGCTGGCGAGGATGGTAGCCAGACGCGGATGGAAGGCCACCGCGAAGCGCCGTCCCAGCGCTTCGCGCACCAGGCCATCCACCGCCACCGGCACCAGGGCCTTCTCCTCCAGGCGCAGCAGACAGACCGCGCCGCAGCGAAAACCCTCGCGCAGGGTACGCACCAGGCGATGCAGACGCACTGCGCTGGGCAGGTCGGCAACCAGGTCCGCCAAGAGGGTCTCGTCGAGCATGGTGATATTCACCTTGAAGGGTTCTATCTACCCTAATCGATTCGGGTCTTTTTCACCATCAAGCCACCAGACACCCTGACCGCGGGGTCTCGAGAACTGGCACGCCGCTTGCTAGAGGTAGAGTACCCATCATCCACCCAAGGACTCCTGCCATGAGCCTGATCGAACAGAGCGTCGGCCGCACCGCCCTGACCCTGCCCGGGGCGACCCGGGTGTTCCGCGACCACAACATCGACTTCTGCTGCGGCGGACGCATCAGCCTGCGCGAAGCCGCCGAGCGAATCGGCCTGGCCCCCGAGGCCCTGGCCGCCGAGCTCGAAGGGCTGCCAAAAGGCGAGAGCGACGAGCGCGACTGGCGGGAGGCCAGCAACGACGAACTAATCGACCATATCCTGACCCGCTATCACGACGTCCATCGCCAACAGCTGCCCGAGCTGGTCCGCATGGCCCGTCGCGTCGAACAGGTCCACGGCGAGCGCGACACCTGCCCCAACGGCCTGGCCGACCTGCTCACCACCATCCACCAGGAGATGGAGAGCCATATGCAGAAGGAGGAACAGATCCTCTTCCCGATGCTGCGCCGCGGGATGGGCGCCCAGGCCCAGGGCCCCATCGCGGTGATGCGCCACGAGCACGACGATCACGGCGAGAACCTCGAGCAGGTGCTGGCGCTGACCGACCATATCACCCCGCCCAAGGGCGCCTGCACCACCTGGCGCGCCCTCTACACCGGGCTGCGCGAGTTCCGCGACGACCTGATGCAGCACATCCACCTGGAGAACAACCTGCTCTTCGAACGCGCCGGCTAGGCGATTCCGTTCCCGCCCGCCACGGCCCCCGACACCGGGGGCCGTTCCGTTCCAGGGGGGGTGCCGCCTCTGCGCCTGCCCCGTCATCAAACTCGGAGCCGCCATGATCCGCGTCAAAAGGCCATGGGGGATAGTCGACTAGCATGGTTGGGATTTCCACCACAGGAGGCTCACCATGGAGCTCGTCTGCCCCGCCGGCAACCTGCCCGCCCTGAAGCGCGCCGTGGACGAAGGGGCCGATGCCGTCTACTTCGGCTTCCAGAACAGCACCAACGCCCGCCAGTTCGCCGGGCTCAACTTCACCGACAAGCGCGCCCGGGAGGGCATCGACTACGCCCACGCCCGGGGCAAGCGGGTCTTCTGCGCCATCAACACCTACCCGCAGCCGGATGGCTGGGCCATGTGGACCCGCGCCGTGGACCAGGCTGCGGAGCTGGGCGTCGACGCGCTGATCCTGGCCGACATGGGACTGCTCGACTACGCCACCCGCCGCCACCCGGATCTCGCCCGCCACCTCTCGGTGCAGGGCTCGGCGACGAGTCACGAGGCGCTGCGCTTCTATCACGACCAGTTCGGCATCAAGCGCGCCGTGCTGCCGCGGGTGCTCTCCATCACCCAGGTGCGCGACCTGGCAAAACAGAGCCCAGTGGAGCTGGAGGTGTTCGCCTTCGGCAGCCTCTGCATCATGGCCGAGGGACGCTGTTATCTCTCGTCGTACCTCACCGGCGAATCGCCCAACACCCGCGGCGTCTGTTCGCCCGCGGCCCATGTGCGCTGGGAGCAGACCCCGAAAGGGCTGGAGTCGCGCCTCAATGGCGTGCTGATCGACCGCTATGGCGAGGGCGAGAATGCCGGCTACCCCACCCTGTGCAAGGGGCGCTTCGAGGTGGGGGGTGAGACCTACCACGCCATTGAGGAGCCCACCAGTCTCAACACCCTGGAGCTGCTGCCGGAGCTCCGGGAACTGGGCATCAGCGCGGTGAAGATCGAGGGCCGCCAGCGCAGCCCGGCCTATGTGTCGAAGGTCGCCGGCATCTGGCGCCAGGCCCTGGATCGCCTGGAGCGCGCCCCCGGCCGCTTCCACGTCGAGCCCGCCTGGATGAGCGGCCTCGGCGAGGTTTCCGAAGGCAGCACCACCACCCTGGGCGCCTACGAGCGCCGCTGGAAATAGGAGAGAGCCCATGTCCGCCACCCCCACGCTCCAGCTGTCGCTCGGTCCGGTGCTCTTCTACTGGACCCGCGAGCACTACGCCGACTTCTACCGCGAGGCCGCCGACTGGCCCGTCGAGATCATTCACCTGGGCGAGTCGGTCTGCTCGCGGCGCCGCGACATGAAACTCGACGACTGGTTGGGGCTAGGGCGCGAGCTGGCCCAGAGCGGCAAGCAGGTAGTGCTGTCCAGCCAGACCCTGATCGAGTCCGAGGCCGACCTGCGCGACCTGCGCAAGCTCTGCGACAACGGCGAATTCCTGGTCGAGGCCAACGACCAAAGCGCCCTGCAGTGCCTCTCGGCGGCGGGCCAGCCCTTTGTGGCCGGCGCGTCGCTCAACCTTTACAACCCCGCCACACTCTCGGTGCTGGCCCGTGTCGGCATGCAGCGCTGGCAGGCCCCGGTAGAAATGTCGAAGGACGACCTGGCGAGGCTGCTGGCCGACTGCCGCGAACAGGGACTCGAGGTGCCCTGCGAGGTGTTCGCCTACGGCCACCTGCCACTGGCCTGGTCGTCGCGTTGCTTCACCGCACGCCGCTACCAGAAGCCCAAGGATCGCTGCCAGTTCGTCTGCCAGAAGCATCCGGAGGGCCTCGCCCTGCGTACCCAGGAGGCGGACCAGGTGTTCACCCTCAACGGGATCCAGACCCTCTCCGGCGCCTGCCAGGACCTGCGCCACGAGCTGGCGGGCATGGCCGAGATGGGCGCCAGGATCGCTCGGCTGAGCCCGCGCCCCGAGGGCATGGCCGAGGTGGTTGCCGACTTCGATGCGGCCCGCCGCGGCGAGCTCCCCGCCCCCAACCCACTCGCCCTGGTCGAGGCCGAGATCTGCGACGGCTACTGGCACGGCCGCCCCGGCATGGACCACAGCCGGGCGCCCCTCCCAGGATAATCACTGCCATGATGCCGCTACTCACCACTTTCGATGCCGAGATTCGCCTACCCATCGCCGGCTTCGACGCCCGGGATGATCACGCCCTGCCGGGCAAACGAGCCGCGGTGGTCCACCTTCAGGGCTGCCCGCTTGCGTGCGGCTACTGCGAGACCGCAAGCCGCATGGGACCAGCGCGGCGCGGCATGGTGGGGGAGTGGGAGGCCATCGAATCGCTGCTCGCCGCCCGGGGCGGCGAGATCGACGCGGTGGTGTTCAGCGGTGGCGAGCCCACCCTCCACGCCGATCTGGCAGATGCCGCCGACGCCTGCCGCGCCTTGGGCCTGGCGGTGGGGCTGCACACCGCCGGTGCCTACCCGGAGCGCCTGGAGCATCTGCTGCCGCGGCTCGACTGGGTGGCGCTGGACGCCAAGGGACGCGGCGCCGACTTCGACCGCATCGGCGGGCGACGCGGCATCTGGCAGCGCCATGCCCGCAGCCTGTCGCTGCTGCTGGAGAGCGACGTCCCCTTCGAGTGCCGTACCACGGTGCACTGGCGCGATTTCACCCTGGAGGCGCTCGAACGGCTGGCCATGACCCTGGCCGACTGCGGCGTGCGCCGCTACGTCATTCAGCCGGCACGGCTGGAGCGCTGTCTGGACCCTGCCTACTGCGAGCCGGTGGACGATGCCCCGTCCCGTGAAGCCCTGGAGACTCTGGTCAGGCGACTCAGGCGCCACTTCACATCCGTCGAGCTCCGGGGATGATGCGGAAAAACAAAGCGAGCCATCATGTATCTGACGCTGGTTGATCTTCTGCTGGCCACCAGCATCATCCAGTCACTGGGCCTGGCCGCCTTCCTGCTATTGCCCGAGACGTTCCGGCTGATCAGCAACCGCCTGCTGGCCGTTAGCGTCCTGGCGTTCGCGGCCAGCCTGAGCGAGGTTTTCCTCTATTCCACTGGACTGGCTCTTCAGCACCCGAACCTGGCCTACCTGGGCAGTCTGGTCGGTCTGCTCCAAGCAAGCCTGCTCTACCTCTATGCCCAGTCACTGATGTATCGCGACTTCCGCCTGTTGCCTAGGCACGTCGTGCATACCCTGCTGTTCGGGGTCGTGTTGGCGATTTTCCTGGTGGAGTACTACCTGAAGCCCAGCGAGGTGAAACTGCAGATCCTGCTGAGCCGCGACCACCCGAGTGTTCTCACCTCCCCGCTGCTCGCCGCAGCCATACACTTGGTCTTCCTGGGCTACCTCTGGGCCACCATTCGAGCGCTCAGCCGCTTCGGCACCACGGTACGCCGGCTTTTCTCCAACCTGGAGAACAAGCAGCTGGCCTGGCTCCGCACACTGTTGATCGGCTACGCCTTTGTCTGGACCATCAGCCTGCTCTACTGCCTCTCCGCTCATGTCTTCAAGAGCAGCGCAAGCGCCCTCTGGGTCTCCACTATCGGCGCGATCACCGGCTTCCTATTTATCAACTATCTGATCATCAATGCCCTTCGCCAGCCCGTCATCTTCTCGGTGCTGAGTGCCGAGCAGGCGCGCCTTGCGCAGGGCGAGGACGACCTGAGCCCGCCAGATAAAGAAGTGGACGGCGCACTACTCCGGCGCCTCGCCACCCACATGATAGAGACCAGGCCCTATCTGGACGCCAACCTGACGGTGGAGCAGCTGGCCCGGCAACTCGGCGCGCCTACCCGCGCGCTGTCACGAGCCATCAACCACGGGCTGGAGAAGAACTTCTTCGAGTTCGTCAGCGACTACCGCATCGCCGAGGCCTGCCGTCAGCTGAAAACCGCCAAAGCCGGCACCACCATCCTGCAGGTGATGTATGACTCGGGCTTCAACTCCAAGTCGGTGTTCAACACGGCCTTCAAGAAGGCCATCGGCATGACCCCCAGCGACTATCGCGTCCGCTCGTAGCCGCTCGCCACACTAATCACCCCGCCCCTTCGGAGTTCGACTTCCCGAACCCCAAATAAAGAACCATCAGGACACTGATCTCAAAGGATTTCCAAGGAAGTTCGACCTCAGGCTTTCGAACGACGCCGAAGTCTCGACTCCCTAGCATGGAGGCACAGTCGAGTTGCAGCTCGACTGGCCCATCCACGACTTTGGAGCAAGACACCATGACACTGCCACTTCGTAAGCACCTCCTGGCCATCATTACTACTTCCGCCCTTGCCCTGCCGCTGGCCACCCCGGCGTTCGCCCACTGCGACGCCATGGACGGTCCGGTGATCACGGAAGCGCAGCTGGCACTGGACTCGGGCGATATCACGCCGGTTCTCAAGTGGATCCCCGCAGAGAATGAAGCAGAGCTCGCGTCCAAGTTCGACAAGACCCTCGAGGTGCGCGCCCTCGGTGACAATGCCCAGGAGCTGGCCGACCAGCAGTTCTTCGCCAAGCTGGTAGAAATTCACCGCGCTTATGAAGGCGCCCCCTTCAACGGCATCAAGCCGGCTGGCGAGATAGACCCCGCCGTTCAATTGGCCGACCAAGCGCTGGAAGAGGGCAATATCGACGACTTCCTGGCGCGCATTGTCGAGAATTTCGAACAGAAGGCTCGCTCAGCCTTCGAGACCACCCTGGCAGCCAAGCAACAAGCGGGCGATGACCCCGAGATGGGGCGTGAGTTCGTCGAGCACTATGTGCACTACGTTCACTATTTGGAGGATGTACACAATGTGATCGCTGGCAACGGCAGCTCACACATCCATTGACCACCAGCACCCAGAAACGCCATCGCCCCGGGCCACTCGCGTGACCCGGGGCGATGCGCTTCCTGCGATGGCCCGTCAGCGCCCGGCGCTTGCCCGAGCAGTGGTGGAACCCACGGAAGTTACCCGCACTTGGACCAGCCGCAGCCGGCATAGCAGGTGGGGCAGCCGTCCATCATGATCAGCTCGCCGTTGCACTCCGGGCAGTGGCCGACCACGGTGGGGCCGTCGCCCTTGGCATGATCGGCATGCTGAGCCTTGCGCTCGGCCTGCTCGATCTCCTCCGCGGTGGGCGGATGCCACAGATGGCCGCTGGCCTGGCGCTGGGCGTAGCGGGCCACCAGCTCCTCCACCGGCACCTGGTTGCCGTCCTGGTCCAGGAAACCGCGACGAAAGAGGATCTGCTGGATCGACCAGGCGATGGCTGCCACCTCGGAGTCGTGGAACATCGGCTTGCCCCAGCGGTTCATGCCGCAGCGCACCAGGCCCTTGTCCCAGGCCACCTTGCGCAGGTCGGCCACCGCCTGGGTGACGTAGCCGCCCCGGGCGGCCAGTGACAGGCTGCGCATGGTGGCGGTGATCCATTGGTGCTCGCTGGAGAGCTGGCCGGAGGGGAAAAAGAACTCCACCGGGCGTTCGACCACCACCCGCTGTCCGCCAAGCACACCCTCCACGGGCATGAAGGAGACCAGCAGGTAGACCTTCTTGCGCCCCTCGGCGCCGACGTAGGAGATCTTCTCGGAAACCGCCTCCAGGGTGCCTTCGGGACGCGAGGGAATGCGCACCGTCAGCGGGTTCTCCTCGGGCAACGGCGGCTCTTCCACCGCCTTCTTGACGCTGTAGGAAACGATCTTGGACGTGATCTCGACGGCCATCAGGAGGCTCCTCCGATAAGTTGGTGATTGACGCTCAACAGCAGGTGGAACGGCTTACCACTTGCCATAGGTGCCTTCCTTCAGCGCGTCATAGAGGTTCGCTGCGTTGTGCTCTTCGCCGTCGTAGATGATTTTCTCGTCACCGGCCAGCTCCACGGTCTCGCCGTTCTCCAGCTCGAACACATAGGTGGTGTTCTTGAGGTCGTCCTCACGGACCAGTACGCCCTGGAAGGCCTCCGGATTGAAGCGGAAGGTGGTGCAGCCCTTGAGCTGGCTCTGGTAGGCGTCCAAGTAGAGATCCTTGAACTCCTCGAAGGGAAACTCCGTGGGCACATTCACCGTCTTGGAGATCGCCGAATCGACCCAGGCCTGAGCGGCGGCCTGCACCGCCACATGCTGCTTCGGGCTCACTGAATCGGCGGTAATGAAGTAGTCCGGCAGGTCGCTGTCCACCGCGTCGGGGGCGATGAAGTGGCGGTAGGCGGCCAGCTCGAAGGAGACCACTTCCACCTGTTCCTTGGTCTTCTTGCCCGCCTGGATCACGTTGCGGAAGTAGCGGTGCGAGAAAGACGGCTCGATGCCATTGGAGGCGTTGTTGCCCAGCGACAGCGAGATAGTGCCGGTGGGCGCGATGGAGCTGTGGTGAGTGAAGCGCGCGCCGTGCTCGGCGAGCTGGGCGACCAACTCCGGCTCCAGCTCGGCGATCTTCTGCATATAACGACTGTAGCGGGCGTGCAGGATGCGGCCCGGCACCTTGTCACCCACCTCGTAGCCATCCTGCTTGAGCTCCGGGCGCTCGCGCATCATCTTCGGGGTGATCTCGACATCCTCGGCCAGCGCCGGGGCCATGCCCTTCTCCCGGGAGAGCTCCAGGGCCTGCTTCCAGCCCTCGACGGCCAGATTGCGGCTCACCTCTTCGGTGAAGGCCAGCGACTCGGGCGAGCCATAGGGAATCTTGAGCATGGTCATGGTCGAGCCCAGGCCCAAAAAGCCCATGCCGTGGCGGCGTTTGGCCTCGATCTCGCGGCGCTGGCCCTCCAGCGGCAGCCCGCTGATCTCCACCACGTTATCGAGCATACGGGTAAACACCGCGACGACCTGGCGGTAGCGCTCCCAGTCGAAGCGCGGCTTCTTGCCGAAGGGGTCGATGACGAAGCGGGTCAAGTTGACCGAGCCCAGCAGGCAGGCGCCCTCCGGGGGCAGCGGCTGCTCGCCGCAGGGGTTGGTGGCGCGGATCTCCTCGCAGAACCAGTTGTTGTTCATGCGGTTGACCTGATCGATCAGGATGAAGCCCGGCTCGGCGAAGTCGTAAGTAGAGCTCATGATGGTGTCCCAGAGCTCGCGGGCCTTGATCACCTCGACGATTCGGCAGGCCACGCGGCCCTCGGGGTCGACGGTATAACCCTCTTCCACCACCGGCCAGTCGCGGTAGATCAGCTCGTTCTGCTCGACGTCGTCCTTCTCGCCGGCGTGCAGCGGGAAGGCCAGCGGCCAGTCGGCGTCCTGCTTCACCGCCTCCATGAACTCGTCGGTGATCAGCAGGCTGAGGTTGAACTG
>PWIZ01000414.1 GCA_003560175.1 Halomonas sp.
GGGGCATCGGTCGGAAGGGTCTCGGTCGGAAGGGCCTCGGTCGGAAGAGTCAGCAGCGCCGGATAGCGCATCTCGAACGGCAGCAGCAGCCGATCGGCCACGGGGGCCAGGCTTGCCAGCACCAGGATCGACAGGCCGAGCCCGGCGACCGCCCCGCCCGTGCGCCGGAAACGCCAGGCCAACAGCGCAAGGCCCAGCGCCATCAGCCCCAGGCTGATCGGCAGCGGCATCAGCAGCTGGGCGGCCAACACCTTCAGCAGGTCATACATTCACGGATCCGAAATTATGTTCATCCATGCTGCTCACTCCTGATAAAAGTCCCGATACCACGCCACAAAGTTGGCTACGCCCTCCTTCACCGGCGTGGCGGGCTTGTAACCTACCGCCCTCTCCAGCTCAGTGGAATCGGCATAGGTATCCGGCACGTCACCCGGCTGCAGCGGCAGCAGCTCCTTGATCGCCTCCATGCCCAGCGCCTCCTCGATGGCCTCGATGTAGGCGGAGAGCTTCACCGGGTCGTTATTGCCGATGTTGAACAGGCGGTAAGGGGCGTTGCTGGTGGCCGGGTCCGGGGCATCGCTGTTCCACTCGGGGTTGGGCTTGGCGATATCGTCGCTGGCGCGGATCACCCCCTCCACGATATCGTCAACGTAGGTGAAGTCGCGGGTGTGGTTGCCGTGGTTGAACACGGGAATCGGCTCGCCGGCCAGGGTCTTCCGGGTGAACAGGAACAGCGCCATGTCCGGGCGGCCCCAGGGGCCATAGACGGTGAAGAAGCGCAGCCCGGTGGTGGGCAGGCGATAGAGATGGCTATAGCTATGCGCCATCAGCTCGTTGGCCTTCTTGGTGGCGGCGTAGAACTGCAGCGGATGGTCAACGCCCTCATGCTCGGAGAACGGCATTTTCGTGTTGGCGCCATACACGCTGCTGGTGCTGGCGTAGGTCAGATGCTCTACCTTGTGGTGCCGGCACGCCTCCAGGATGTTGGTGAAGGCCACGATATTGCTCTGCACGTAGGCGTGGGGGTTCTCCAGCGAGTAGCGCACCCCGGCCTGGGCGGCCAGATGGATCACCCGGTCCGGCCGGTGGGTCTCGAACGCCGCGGTCACCGCCGCCAGGTCGGCCAGATCCTCGCGCAGGAACACGTACTCGCTGCCGGTGCGCGCCGCTGTCTCTTCCAGGATCTTGAGCCGCGCCTCCTTGATCGTCGGGTCGTAGTAGTCATTGACCACATCGAAGCCGATCACGCTATCGCCGCGCTCCAGCAGGCGCTTGGCGGTGTGGAAACCGATAAAGCCGGCGTTGCCGGTCACGAGGATTTTCATGTAAGTCCTTGCATGTTAGAGGGAGAATCCAGCTCCACCCCATCCGGGAAAGCTCGATTGCTGAGGTAGTCCAGGCGAAACTCCACGTGCTGACGGATATCCCGGAGCGTGAATTCTTCTTCGGAAAAAGCCTCGCAGACCCCCAGCACGACGCCGCCAGCCCCCGACTTGGTCACGAGCCCTGCGAAACGCTCGCTCACATCGTCGGCAATAGCCGAAGCCGCCGTATCGGCGTCCGGTGTATCGATGGTGTAGACAATGCTGATATCCAGGTCATACGGCTCCTCAGCCGGCAGCTCGCCGGCAGGTGCGAAGGATAGCCAATAGCCAATGACCGTCGATGCCTGTGTCTTGCCCTTCTTCTCCAGGCGCTGGAAAACATACCGCAGCCGCTCCACCAGGCTGTCGGGTAACGCCTGTCGGCGATACCGAGCCGCCAGCCAGCTTTGCAGAATATGCTTATCCGCTGGCACCAGGATGGCATTTGCCACCGGAGCGAAGTCCGCCAGGTCGCTCTTGGCAACGCGACACTTTCGAGTCGCCAACAACTCCAGGCACAGGACCGTATCGGTTCGCTGCCAGTCGAGATGAAGCCGGCGAGCGTTCTTGGCATGGCGGCAGTTGCCATCCGGTACGTCCATAGGCCTTGAGACGATCACTTCGACAAAGGGCTCAAGGGCCAGATCATCATTGGCGAGATCACAGTCGTGAGTGATCACGACCCCCCAGCCACCATCGTCATCCGCGGCCAATCCCAGAGTCGCCATGTCATCGATGCCAATCAGGCTGCCTTGCGACCAGGGCATCGACCGTGTCCAATCGCTCGCCACCGCCTACCCTCGAGAATCCAGGGGGGTTGCCACATCATCGAGCGCCTCGCGCATCGTGTGTGTTGTCCCGGCCTGCCCCTTGTGCCGGGAACGAGACGCCTGCTCCCGCTGCGACAGCGCCCGCAGCTCGACGAGGGCCGGTTCCAGTGAGTCACCCTGCTGCAAGCGCTCCAGCAGGCTGCCACCACAGCGCAAGGGGCGTCGTATCAGCTTGTTGAGGCGCGGTAACTCGCAGGCAGCGACCGCCTCGGCCTGCTGCTCCAGCCTGGCGAGCTGTGCTTGTACGTCAGGGCGAGGCTCCTGGCCATTGAGCCAGGCATAGACGGTCGGGCGAGAGCTCCCCAGCAGGCGTGCCAGATCGGTCACCGTCAATCCCAGCGCCTGACGAATCCATTCCAGTCGTTCTGCAGGGGTGCGCAGCTCGACCACTTCTCCCGATGTTGCGGTGATAACGTCAATCGAGGCGTCCTGGAGCCATTGATGGCGTGACAGTGCCGCTTCCGGGGTGACGGCACCGCCTGAACCCGGCTCACCGCCCAAGGTCACGGGCACGAGAAAGCAGGTCGCGGCGACGGCCACCGTTTGACGGGCGCCGGCGCCCCACCCCCAGGTGGAGCCGCTCGACCCACTACCACCGCTATGCTCAACGCTTACAGTTGCCATAGCTCTCTCCTCGCCTGGTCCGTGGTAGCCATCCGAAACGCCTCGATAATCACGTCATGAGAGGCATCCAGCTGGCGTTCCACGGCCTGGGTATCGAAGCTTTGTCGCTGCGTCACGAAATAATCACTATCCAGCACGGCAGCCTCCCCGCCCTGCAATGCCGAAATTCGTGCATCCAGCTGCAGCGACATCGGCTGCAAATCCGGCGGCAATGCTATGCCCTGCGCGGAAAGCAGCGTGCGGATGACGAGAGTGCCCCCCACCACGTTACTTACGGTTTCTGTCACGGTGTGCTGGGGGGCGCCGGCAACCTCACGATACAGACCGATCAGGCCAGGGTTCAGCAAGGCCTCCAGCGGGTAGGCCGGAGATGGGAAAACCGCATCCAGATAGCGCAAGCCGATGCGGTCGACATAAGCCAGCTCCACCTCGCGATGCAGCGCCTCCAGACCCTTCAGCACGGCTTGCTTGAACGTCGTGAAGCGCGAATAACGTGCTGTCTGAAAGATCAGGGTGTCCTTGAGCAGGATGAAACCTTCCTGTTGCGCCTGGTCAGTGAATACCCAGCGCTTGACCTCTTGACGTTGCACATCCCACTGAGGCCCAGGAGTCACCTGCATGTGCAGCTGATGGTCTTCACGGTAGTCCGGATAGCCCTGACGGCGCAGCGCATCCTGCAACGGCCCCACATAGTTGGCCATCTGCTCAATCCAGTTGAACTTGATCTGGGCAAGGGCATAGAACACGGGAGCTTGCGTTGCGGGGGTGCTCATGGCGGTCATGCATCCTGAGGGTGAAAGCCTGGGATATCGGCGAAGCTTTACACCTTACTTTACACCATTCACCGAGAGACATTCCCCCATGGCCACAAGAAAATTACAAAACATGCGAACGCGGCACGCGGGTCAGACCCTTCAGCCGGCTTAGGCGCGCCCTTTGCCTAAGGCCGCTTAAGGGTCTGACCCCACAGGGGGCTTCGACTACAGCCTCAGATCCACGCTTTCCTTGGGCAGCAGGTACTTGAGGTCGTAGAGCACATGCTCGGGTTTGCCCCAGGCGCGGATGCCTTACGCTCCCAGCTCGCGGAACTCGCGGTGGGCCACGGCCTGTATCAC
>PWIZ01000179.1 GCA_003560175.1 Halomonas sp.
CGCCATTCACCCGGCGGACCCGATCTCCCACCAGTCGCGTCAAGCCTTATGGAGATGTGAACGGCAGCATGCCATAGGGGTAGAGGGCCTGCCCCCCGAGGGGCATCAGCGCCCGATCAGTGCGGTGGTCAGCCACGGCTGCCAGGCCAGCAGCACCAGGGTGACCAGGCTGGCCAGCAGGAAGGGCAACAGCGAACGGAAGATGCGCATCGGCGGGGCACCGGTCATCGAGGAGGCGATATAGAGCCCCGCCCCCACCGGCGGGGTGAGCAGCCCCAGCACCAGGGTCAGGCAGACCACCACGCCGAACTGATAGGGGCTGATGCCGAACTGCTGGGTGGCGATGGGCAGCAGGATCGGCACCACGAGAATCAGTGCGGCGATGCCGTCGATGATAATCCCCACCAGCAGCAGCACGCCGATCAACAGCAGCAGGAACATGAAGGGGTCGGTAGTGAGCGCGGCGATCCAGGCCGCGGCCATCTGCGGTAGTCGCTCGTAGATGATCACCCAGCCGAACACCCCGGCGGCGGCGATCAGCATGATCACCAGCCCGGCGTTCACCGCGGTGCGCTTAAGCACCGTGGGCAGCATGGCGAACCTGAGGTCGCCGTAGAGAAAGCGCCCTAGCAACAGCGCCGCCAGTGAGGCCAGGGCCGCGGATTCGGTGGGCGTGGCCAGCCCCAGCAGGATGCCGCCGATAATGATCAGCGGGATGGAGAGCGCCGGCAGGCCCATGGCCAGCGCCCGTTTCGCCTCGGCGCGGCTCGGCCAGCGCCCCTTCGGATACTGCTGCACCAGCCCCACCACGGCGATGACGAGAAAGAAGCTGAAACCCAGCAGCAGTCCGGGCAGGATGCCGGCGATGAACATCTCGGCGATGGGCACCTGAGCCATCACCCCGAACAGCACGAAGAGCATGGAGGGGGGAATGATCGGCGAGAGCAGCCCCCCGGCGGCGGTGATCGCCGCGCCATAGGAGCGGCTGTAGCCTTCCCGTTCCATGGCCGGCACCATGGCCCGGGACATGATGGCAATCTGGGAGGCGGCCGAGCCGATGATCGCGGCCATCATCATGTTGGCCACCAGGTTGATGTAGGCGAGCCCGCCACGGAAGCCGCCCACCAGCAGCCGCGCCAGGTCGATCAGCCTCCGGGTCACCCCGCCCTCGTTCATCAGCTCGCCGGCCAGCATGAACAGCGGTATCGCCAGCAGCCCGTAGCTTTCTATCGCCCCGAACAGCTGCTGAGGATAGGACTCGAAGAGCACGCTGTTGCCCGAGACCTGGATATAGACCATGGCGGTGAGCGCCAGCACCAGGGCGATGGGCACCGCCCCGAGCAGCAGCAGGACAAAGACGGCGACCGTCATGGGGTGGACTCCGGCGGCTCACTCCCCGGGGCTCTGGGCGCCTCGACCGGGTCGCGCAGCCCGCGCAGGGCACCGCCCAGATTGACCAGTCCGTGGAAGGTCAGCGACAGGGCGAACCAGGGCACGATCAACCAAACCCAGAACTTGCGGATACCCAGCGTCGAGGTGTTCTCGGCGTAGATGAAGTTGAAGGTCTCGCTCTGGAAGGCCCGGAAATCGAAGCCGAGCCGAGCCAGTGCCAGCGGCTGGTACCAGCGCCAGCAAAGCCACAGCAGCAGAACCGCGAAGATCAGGACGACGAGATCCACCAGTGCCATCAGCAGGCGATGGCCAAAGCCCGGCAGGGCATCGGCCACCAGGGTGACGGCGATGCCCTGGCGGCGCTTCAGCACCGCCCCGGCGATCAGGAAGGTCATCCAGATCATGGCGTAGATGGCCAGTTCGCTGATCCAGTAGAGGGGGCTGCCCGCGGCGCGGAAGGCCACGTTGACCAGGATCAGCAGGGTGACCGCCGCCGCGAGGGCGGCGGCGGCGATCTCCTCCAGGCGCGCCAGACGGTCGGAGAGGCGTGACAGCATCGGCTCTCCTTTTGCTTACTGGCGCAGGCGCTCGGCTTCCTCGCGCAGCGCCTCAAGCATCGGCGCCTTCTCGGCCCAGGTGGATTCCCACTCGGCGATGGCCTCGCTGAAGAACTCGGCATCGGCCTCGACGATATTGAGGTCCAGGCCGCGGATCTCCTCCTCCTGGGCGGCGTCCATCTCCTGGAAGCCGGAAAGCACGTTCTCAAGGTGCTCGGCCATGGTGGTCTCGATCAGATCGCGGTCCTCGGCGGAGAGCTCGCGCCACACCCGGCCGGAGACCACCCCTACCATGGGGAACATCATGTGGTTGGAAATCAGCAGGTTGTTGGCCTGCTCATAAAACTTCAGGATCAGGATCGAATCGAAGTCCATGTCGATGGCATCCACCTGGCCGTTGGCCAGGGCGTCATAGACCTCGAGCAGCGGCAGCGGCGCCGGCGCTGCGCCGGTGGCGGTGTAGAAGTCGCGGATCGGCTCGAAGGGGGTGATGCGCAGGCGCTGGCCGCGCATGTCGTCCATGCTCTCGATGGGGTCGCGGCTGAGCACCTGGCGCATGCCTACCATGCCGTAGCCGACCCCCACCAGGCCCACCTCGGCGGGCATCAGCTCGAGCAGTTCGGCGGCGGTGTCGGAGCGCAGCAGGCGTGCGGCGTGGTCCACGCCGTCCACCAGATAGGGGGCGTAGAGGGCGCCGAAGTCGGGGATACGGTTGGAGATCTCGGCAATGGTCAAAAAGGCCATGTCCAGGGCCCCAGTCTGCAGCTGCTGCACCATCTGCGCCTCGTTGCCCAGCTGCTGAGCCGGGAAGACGCTGACGCTGTGCTCGCCATCGGAGCGCTCGTGCAGAGTCTCGGCGAAGGCCTCGGCCTCAGTGCTCCACATGTGCTGCGGCGGAGTGATCAAGCCCAGACGGAAGTCCCGTGCCTGGGCGGTCAATGAAGAAGCGGCCAGCGCGGTGGCGACCACGGCCAGGGTCAGCGTCTTGATGCGATTCATGAGAGCCTCGTGTCAGTCCAGCGTGGGCGGACGCTCCGGGCGATCCGCCCCTGTCATTGTCAGGCTCACGAGATTACCGCAGCCGAGGCGTTGATGGCATCCATTCCCGCCCCGAGGGCTCACCCCGTGTCGCTGAGCGGGTTTTCGAAACGACGCACGCTGGCCACGAAATCGCTGAATCGCTCGCCCTGGATCAGCACGTGCTCACGCAGCAGCGCCTCGGCGCGCTCCGCCTCTCCGCCGGCGATGGCATCGACGATGGCCTGGTGCTCGTCCAGCGAGGTGTTCATCCGGTGGCGAACCTGCAGCTGCAGGCGCCGGTAGGGCTTCAGTCGCTGCTTGAGCTGGCGCGCCTCGCTAGCCAGGAAACCGTTATGGCTGGCCGCGTAGATACAGGCGTGAAACCCCTCGTTCTCGTAGTAGTACTCGTCGGGGTCACCCGCCCGGGCAGCGGCATCGCAGCGGGCATGGGCCTCCTTCAGAGTAGCGAGCTCCACCTCGCTGATGCGCCTCGCGGCGAGGCGACCGCACATCCCCTCCAGTTCGGCCATCACCTCGAACATCTCGATCAGCGCCTCGATCCCTACCCGGGCCACGAAGGTGCCCTTCTTGGGCGACACCGTCACCAGCCCGCTGGCCACCAGCTGCTGGATCGCCTCACGCACCGGTGTGCGCGAGACACTGAACTCCTGCCCCAGCGCCTCGGGGTCGAGACGCTCTCCCGGCGCCCGGCGCCCGTTGATGATGTCATCCTCCAGTGCGTCCCTGAGTCGTTGGGCGCTGGAGCGCTTGGCACCCGTCATGCGACACCTCCCTTGATCAAGCCGCCGGGCCCTCGTATTCAGCATCGTTGGGCCCGCACACGTGTCCTTACCTTGACAGTAGCATATGTCAAAGCTATTGATATATATATCAGCATCGCTGATAAACATCACAGCCAACATCAAGCACACAACA
>PWIZ01000282.1 GCA_003560175.1 Halomonas sp.
TGGCCTACGCCGAGCTTCACTTCACGCCCCGGCTGTGGCCCGACTTTGACGCCGAAGCCTTCGACCTGGCGCTGGACGACTTCCAGCGTCGCCAGCGTCGCTTCGGCATGACCGACGAACAGATCGAGGCTCAACAAGGTGCTTAGACAGCGCATCATTACCGCCGCCTGGCTGGCGCCGCTGATGCTGGCCGGCCTGTTCGGCCTTTCAGGCGGCCTCTTTGCCCTGTTCACGGCGGGCGTCGTGCTACTGGCCGGCTGGGAATGGACCAATCTCGCGGGCATTCGCCGTCGCGACCACCGCCTGATGCTGGTGGGCGTGCTGGCGGCGGCCATGCTGGTGCTGTGGCTCAGCGGTGGGGCCCTGGCCGCCTGGCCGCTGTGGCTGGGCGCCGCCGGTTGGCTGGTCAACCTCTACTGGGTCGTCCACTACCCCGGGCGGGGCGACCAGTGGCAGTCGCCCCCGCGGCGCCTGGCCATGGGGCTGTGGGTGCTGCTGCCGGCCTGGGTGGGCCTCAACGTGCTGCGCGATACCGGCGCCGCGTGGCTGCTCTTCGTGCTGCTGCTGGTGTGGTGTGCCGATATCGGCGCCTACTTCGCCGGCCGCGCCTTCGGCCGCCGCAAGCTGGCACCGAGGGTGAGCCCCGGCAAGAGCTGGGAGGGCGTGGCCGGCGGCCTGGCCGCTACCGCGGCGCTGGCCGTGGTCTTCGCCGCCTGGCAAGGGCTGGGGCTCGGCGGTAGTCTGGCCCTGCTGCTGGCGACCCTGGCGGTAACCCTGGCCTCGGTGCTGGGGGATCCGCTCGAGAGCATGCTCAAGCGCTACCGTGGCATCAAGGACTCCAGCCAGCTGCTGCCCGGTCACGGCGGGGTGCTCGACCGCATCGACAGCCTCACCGCGGCGCTGCCGCTGTTTGCCCTGCTGCTGCTGGGGGGGCTCTAGGGTGGCGACGACTGAGATCAGCGGTCGGCGCCGACAGGCGGTCACTGTGCTGGGGGCTACCGGCTCCATCGGCACCAGTACTCTGGACGTGATCGCCCGTCATCCCGAGCGCTATCGCGTCCACGCGCTGACCGCCCACCGCTCCCGGGAGCCGCTGCTGGCACTCTGCCTCGCCCATCGGCCCGCCGTGGCGGTGCTGGGCGAGGAGCGGGATGCCGCCTGGCTGCGGGCGCGCCTGGCCGAGGCCGGCGTGTCGACCGAGGTCGAGAGCGGGCCGGCGGCCCTGGTGGCGGTGGCCGAGGCCAGTGACGTGGACGTGGTGATGTCGGCCATTGTCGGCGCCGCGGGGCTCCTGCCCACGCTCGCCGCCGTGGACGCCGGCAAGCGCGTGCTGCTGGCCAACAAGGAGGCCCTGGTGATGTCCGGGGCGCTGTTCATGGAGGCGGTGGCAAGGAGCGGGGCGATCCTGTTGCCCATCGATTCCGAACACAATGCCATTTACCAGTGTCTACCCCTTGAGCATCGCGGCGGCTTGGCCCGTCATGGCGTGACTCAGCTGCTGCTGACCGCCTCCGGCGGCCCCTTCCGCGGCTGGTCGCCGGCGGCCCTGGCCGAGGTGACACCTGACCAGGCCTGCGCCCATCCCAACTGGTCCATGGGTCGCAAGATCTCGGTGGACAGCGCCACCCTGATGAACAAGGGGTTGGAGTTGATCGAGGCGTGCTGGCTGTTCGATGCGCGACCCGAACAGGTTCAGGTCGTGGTGCACCCCCAGAGCGTGATCCACTCCATGGCCGCCTACAGTGACGGTTCGGTGATCGCCCAGCTGGGCAACCCGGACATGCGCACCCCTATCGCCTACGGGCTGGGCTGGCCGGAGCGCATCGATGCTGGCGTGGCGGCGCTGGACCTCTTCCAGGTGGCGCGGCTCGATTTCGAACCGCCAGACGAAGTCGCCTTTCCCTGCCTGAGGCTGGCCCGGGAGGCCATGGCCGCGGGTGGCACGTCGCCGGCGGTACTCAATGCCGCCAACGAGGTGGCAGTGGCGGCCTTCCTCGACGGTCGGCTCTCCTTTTCCGGTATCGCCGATCTGGTGGCCCGGGTGCAGGATGCCGAGCCGCTTCAGTCCGTCTGCGACCTCGAGGCGGTACTGGAGGCCGATGCCCGGGCGCGCCGCGCCGCCACCGCCTGGCTGCTGGGCCGCTGAGCCGATGCCAATCCAACCCGATTCCAGTAGGAGAGCAACTTGGGCCTGATTCAGAACATCCTGGCCGTCATCGTGGTGCTGGGCCTGCTGATTACCTTCCACGAGTTCGGCCACTTCTGGGTGGCCAGGCGCTGCGGCGTCAAGGTGTTGCGCTTTTCGGTGGGTTTCGGCAAACCGATCTGGTCGCGTCATGACCGCCACGGCACCCAGTTTGTCGTGGCCGCCATCCCCTTGGGTGGCTACGTGAAGATGCTCGATGAGCGGGAAGCCCCGGTGCCCGAGGAGCAGCTCGACCAGGCCTTCAACCGCAAGACGGTGTGGCAGCGAATCGCCATCGTGGCCGCCGGGCCCCTGGCCAACTTCCTGCTGGCCATCGTCGCCTACTGGGCGCTTTTCGTCGTCGGTACCACTGCGGTGGCGCCGATGATCGGCAGCGTCGAGCCGGGGTCCCCCGCGGAGCGCGGCGGGCTCGCTGCCGGCCAGGAGATCGTCGCCGTGCGCGGCGAGTCGGTGCGCGGCTGGGACGAGATCAATCTCAAACTGGTGGCCGCTATCGGCATGAGCGGCGATCTTCGCGTGGACGCTCGCACCGACCCCACCGCAGAGCCCCGCGAGCACCGCCTGCCGGTGGAGAACTGGCTGGTACGCCAGGATCCGCCCCAGCCGCTGCCGAGTCTCGGCGTGACCCCGTGGCGCCCACCCTTCCCGGCGGTGCTGGGCCAGGTGATGCCCGGCGAGGCCGCCGCCGCCGCCGGCTTGCAGGCCGGCGATGAGGTGTTGGCAGTGGATGGCGCACCGGTCGACGACTGGTTGCATTTCGTCGATATCGTGCGCGCCAGCCCTGGGGAAGCGTTGACCCTCGAGGTCGCCCGTGACGGCGAGCGCTTGAGCCTGGCCATCACCCCCGGCCGCAACGAGCTGGAAGAGGGCGTGACCATCGGCTATGTCGGCGCCGGGGTGGCCGCGGTGGAGTGGCCCGAGGAGTACCTCCGCGAGATCCGCTACGGCCCGGTGGCGGCGGTGGGCCAGGCGGTGTCGCGCACGGGCGAGATGACCCTGCTGACCCTGGATGCCATCCGCAAGATGCTGGTGGGGCTGATCTCGCCCTCGAATCTCTCGGGGCCGATCACCATCGCCCAGATATCGGGCGACTCGGCCCGTGCGGGACTGGAGAGCTTCGTCAGCTTCCTGGCTTATCTCTCCATCAGTCTGGCGGTGCTCAACCTGCTACCGATCCCGGTGCTCGACGGTGGCCACCTGCTTTACTATTTCATGGAGGTGGTACGCGGTCGACCGGTCTCCGAGCAGGCCCAGGCGATTGGGCTGCGCATCGGCCTGGCGCTGGTGGGCACCCTGATGCTGATGGCAATCTATTTCGATCTAATGCGGCTATGGTGACGCAAGGCTCGAACGAGCTATTGGCTGCTCGCCGGGGCTGATCCGGCGACAAGCCCCGGAGCGCCGGACCGACGAGGGGGCGCCATGAACCCCTCCCTGGGGGCTACCTAGACCATCCCAGGTCCACGGCCCCCCTCTTCGGCTTGTCCCCGGCGCCCCTGGCGCATGGCAGCGGCGATTGCTCAGTGGCAATCGCCTTGTCAGCGAGCCGCACAAATGTATAAGGTGCCTGTCTGGACAGGTTTGGCAGATCAACGCGAGCGAATCGACTGCATGAGAATCAAGACCATCGGACTGGCGGCACTGCTGCTCGTCGGGGCCGGGACGGCCCAGGCCCA
>PWIZ01000028.1 GCA_003560175.1 Halomonas sp.
GGTCCCGGGTGTGATTGGTGCCCATCAGCTGAGCGTTGAACACCGTGGCGTCCTCGCGATACTCGCTGTGAACCACGCCACCGCCCAGGCTGATGCCGTCGACCACCTCGCCGGCGGCCTCAAACTGCACCGCATCCGGCCCCAGGTTGAGGTCCAGGCTGGCGGCCTGGACCAGGCCCGCGGCGCCCAGCAGGGCCAGGCCGGTCAGCAGCGTCAGTGTCGATCTCATCTCGCTCTCCTTGACTGTTCCAACCCACTTTTCTTATACGGCATTTGTAGAGCGTTACCGCCGTGTCGTGCAAGCGTCATCACGCCGCAGGAGATACGCCATAGCGGGAGCGATAGTCTCGAATGGCAGGGGCGTGGCCGCATAGCGCATCGCCGGCATGTTCTTCAAGATAGGCCAAGACCATGTCCAGCGTCACGATGCTGACCACCGGCATGCCGAAACTGGCCTCGACCTCCTGGATGGCACTCATGTCGCCTTGGCCACGCTCCTGGCGGTCCAGGGCGATCACCACCCCGGCCGCGCGGGCACCAGCCGCCTCGATCAGCCCCATCACCTCTCGGATGGCGGTACCGGCGGTGATCACGTCGTCGATGATCAGGACACGACCTTCAAGCTCGGCGCCGACGATATTGCCGCCCTCTCCGTGGGCCTTGGCCTCCTTGCGATTGAAGGCGTAGGGCAGGTCGCGGTCGTGGTGATCGGCCAGCGCCACCGCCGCCGTGGCGGCCAGAGGGATCCCCTTGTAGGCGGGGCCGAAGAGCACATCGAAGGTCGGCGCACGGTCGACGATGGCACGGGCATAGAAACGGCCCAGTCGCGCCAGTGCGCCGCCGGTGCGGAACAGCCCGGCGTTGAAGAAATAGGGGCTGACCCGGCCCGATTTCAGGGTGAATTCGCCGAAGCGCAGCACCCCCTGTTCGATCGCGAACTCGATGAATTCACGCTGGTAGTCCTGCAGCGCAGGCGTGCCGGAGTGCTCCACTGATGGCTCCTGTCATCTTTATTGGCGCGGGCCCTTTACCCAAACGTCGAAACGTCGGGTATCATACACGCGCGACGGTAAAGGGACCACGTATGAAAATTGCCACTATTAATGTCAACGGCATTCGGGAGGCGGTCGGTCGAGGCTTTCTCGACTGGCTGGCCAACCAAGATGCCGATGTTGTTTGCGTTCAGAATCTCAAGGCCAAGAGCTTCGAGCTGGACGACAGCATTCTCTACCCGGAAGGCTATGAGGGCTACTTCCTCGATGCCGAGCAGGATGGCTTCTCCGGGGTCGGGATCTACTGCCGGAAAATTCCCAAGGCCATCATGTACGGACTGGGCTTTCCCCAGTGCGACCACGAGGCTCGCTTCCTGCAGGCCGACTACGACCGCTTCAGCATCGTCAGCTTCCTGATGCCCGACGGCAGCGATTTCGCCGCCAAGCAGGCCTTCATGGCCCAATATCAGGAATACCTGAGCAAGATGGCCCGCAAGCGCCGTGAGTACATCATCTGCGGCACCTGGCACATTGCCCACAAGACCATCGACCTGGAGAACTGGGCCGACAATCAGGACACCCCCGGCTTCAAGCCCGAGGAGCGCGCCTGGATGGACCAGGTGTTCGGCCCCACCGGCTTCATCGACTGCTTCCGCGAGATCAACCGCGACGCCGGCGAGTCCACCTGGTGGCCGAAGCTCGACCAGGAGGTGCCGCGCTCCCGCCAGGAGGGCTGGCGCATCGATTACCAGGTGGTGGGCCCCGACTTCCGGCGCCACGTGGTCGACGCCTGGATCGACTATGACGCCACCTTCTCCGAGTTCGCACCGCTGATCGTCGAGTACGACCTGCCGCTCTGAGTCACTCCCTTCGTCGCCGTTCCGGCCCGCCGGAACGCAGAACGCCGGCCCATGCGGCCGGCGCTCTGCTGTTGGGAAGCACTGTTTCAGGCGCTTGCCTCAGCGGGGAATGCCCAGCGACTCCCGCTGGTGGTCGAACAGCTGGTTGCCGGCGTTCTCGGCCAGCTCCAGCATGGCGTTGAGTTCGGCGCGGTTGAAGCTGCCCTTCTCGGCGGTGCCCTGCACCTCGATCAGACTACCGTCCTCGGCCATCACCACGTTCATGTCGGTATCCGCGCCGCTGTCCTCGGGATAGTCCAGATCCACCACCGGCATCCCCTTGAACAGGCCCACCGAGACCGAGCTCACCAGCTGCTTGAAGGGGTCGCTCTTGATCAGCTTGTTGCGCTGCAAGTAGCGAACGGCGTCCATCAGCGCCACACAGCCGCCGGTGATGGAGGCGGTGCGGGTGCCGCCATCGGCCTGGATCACGTCGCAGTCCACGGTGATGGTGAACTCGCCGAGCTTCTTGAGGTTCAGCGAAGCGCGCAGCGAACGGCCGATCAGCCGCTGGATCTCGAGGGTACGGCCGCCCTGCTTGCCGCTGGCGGCCTCACGACCGCTACGGGTATGGGTGGCGCGAGGCAGCATGCCGTACTCGGCGGTGACCCAGCCCTGCCCCTTCCCGCGCAGCCAGCGGGGCACGCCGGGCTCGACGCTGGCGTTGCACAGCACCTTGGTATCGCCGAATTCAACCAGCACCGAGCCCTCGGCGTGGCGGGTGTAATCGCGGGTCAGGCGAATCTCGCGGGACTGGTCGGGCGCACGGCCGCTGGGGCGTCGAAACGGAGTGGACATATCACCTCATCTGTATCAATTAGGGTCTAAAACGCACGCGAATCATGGCTGGCGGCCATTCTACACCCTTGGGCCTGGCTTGCCGGCGAATCGGGTACACTGCGCCACTTCCGTCAGATCATCCGCGTCCACCCCCGGGAGCCTTCACCATGGTGCACAGCATGACCGCCTTCGCCCGCCAGGCGCACGACGCCGACTGGGGCAGCCTCCAGCTCGAGTTGCGCTCGGTGAACCAGCGCTACCTGGAGCCCCACTTCCGCCTGCCGGAGAGCCTGCGCGACCTGGAGCCGGCCTTTCGCGAGTCGCTGCGCCACCGCCTGGCCCGCGGCAAGGTGGAGTGCACCCTGCGTTTCGAGCCCGCCGGCGCGGCCGAAGGCCTCAGCGTGAACGCCCCGCGGCTGGCCGAGCTGGCCCGAGTTCTGAGCGAGGTGAATCAGGCCGTGACCGACGCCGCGCCTGCCGACTCCCTGGCGCTGCTCAACTACCCCGGCGTACTGGAGAGCCGTGGCCCGGACCCGGCGATCGTCAAGGCCCAGGCACTGGCGCTTTTCGAGCAGAGCCTGGATGACCTCGTGGCCGGCCGCGCCCGGGAGGGCGAGAAACTCGCCGCGCTGATCCGCGAGCGGCTTGTCGCCATCGAGGGCCAGATAGCCGAGGTGCGCCGGCTGATGCCGCAGATCCTCGAACGCCAGCGTGCCCAGCTGCTCGAGCGCCTGGAGACGGTTCGGGCCGAGCTCGACCCCCAGCGCCTGGAGGCCGAGCTAGCACTGCTGGCCCAGAAGGCCGACGTGGACGAGGAGCTCGACCGCCTGGCCACCCATGTGGTCGAGGTGGAACGCCAACTGACCCAGAAGGGCCCGGTGGGAAGGCGCCTGGACTTCCTGATGCAGGAGCTCAACCGCGAGGCCAACACCCTGTCGTCGAAGTCGGTGGTAGCCAGCACCACCCGCTGCGCAGTGGAACTCAAGGTGCTGATCGAGCAGATGCGCGAGCAGATCCAGAATATCGAGTAGGCCTGCAGCGTCGCGTAAAATCGTGCGATACTGCGCGCTTTACTACGGCCCATGCCACTTCATCCAGCTGTCACACAGGGATGCCGACCATGCCCCAGGGTACCCTCTTCATCGTTTCCGCCCCCTCAGGCGCCGGCAAGACCAGCCTGGTGCGCGAGCTGATCGAGAGCCTCGACGGCA
>PWIZ01000103.1 GCA_003560175.1 Halomonas sp.
GCCCGCACCTGCACACAATCACCGCGACTCTACGGGGGCGCCCGGGTGGAGATCACCGTGATGGCTCAGCGCCCGGAGAGCGAAGAAGGAAGCATCTCGGCCTCGGAGTCGAATCCCACCGATAACGCGTCGGGATGACCCCAGCAAAGAATAGAGAATCAGTCTTATGTCGGCTTGAATCCGGACCGGCAGGCGGAGCCTCATGGCTCCCTGTGGGTCACATTTTCCACAGTGGCCGGGGGCGGCACCCTGCGGGTGGCGGGTCGAACGCCACTGGCTTCATCTTGGTGGCTGAGAACCACCACCTCACGTGGCCACCACTCGGGATGGTGGTCGCGGATAAAGGCGATCAGTTTCTCCCGGACATGGGCTTCCGCCTCCCAGGCACAGAGGGGTTCCGTCCCCATGAGGTAGAAGGAGACTTCCATCGAGGTCTCACTCTGGCCGGTCACGGCACAGGACAGCTTGTCGTGTTCAATGACCCTGTCATCCGCCTCGGCGAACGTCAGAAACTGAGCTCTAAGAACGTCGATGTCGGCACTCAGATGCAGATTGAGCACAAGTCTCCGATACTGCTTCGCCTCCTTGGACGAGAGATTCTGGAAGGGTTTGGAGACGAAATATCTGACCGGCACGATCACCCGCCGCTCATCCCAGGTGCGCAGGCGAATGAAGGTGTAGAAGATGCCCTCCACATAGCACCACTCATCCTCGAACACCACCAGATCGCCGATCCGTATGGGTTTTGCCAGTGACACCTGAAAGGACGAGAGGATGTTGCCCAGCACCGCCTGGCCCGCGATCCCTACCAGCACCGTGAGGACACTGGCCGATGCCAACAGCGACACGCCCAGGGTCCCGAAGAGTTCGATATCCGCCAGGATATACACGGCCACGGCGACCACGATGACCAGAATGATGCCTCGCCGCAGCGCATACAGCGAGGTAAGCAGCTTTCGTTCGTCGCGATACTTGGTGTCGTCTATCTCACCCACTAGCCGTCGCGTCATCCTCAGAAGAAAGGTGTCCAACAGGCGAAGAGCCACTAGCCCAATGCCCCAGGCGAGAAAGATGACCAGCAGCACTCGGAAGCTCGAAGCGAACGCGCCAGGGAACGAGACGACATAGTCGAGCAGGAGCTGGGCCACGAGAGACATGGCGACAAAGGCCAGCGGCAATTGGACATTGCCGATGAAGACTTTGAACATTCCCGCAGGCACCAGGTTTGCCACCACCTTCACCAAGGCGAAGACCCCCCATCCCACCAGCCCGACCGCCATCAGGAAGGCAGGGATGGCGATCCACTCCCAGAGTTTGAAGCTGCCGTACGTCTCGTTGAAACGCTCCGGGATGTGCTTCTCCAGCCAGGACGGCCCGTACTTCTCATAAAGCAGGCCCACCACCGAGATAGATTCCGGAGTGATCAACCAGACCGCGTCCTCTTCTCCCGCTCGATAACGACCCAGTCGGATGTCATACGTCTGACCATCGGCATCCAGTGTCACCAGGGGAAGGTCCCGCCGCGGCTGTCCCGCCCGGGGATGCTGGCCCGTAGGGTCCTCGACCAGGGCATCCCGCTGTGCCGGAAGGCTGGAGACATTGAGCCAATCGCCGCGACGGAGAACCTCACCCAGTTGCCTGGCCACCTCAAACCCCCGCGCCGCTTGATCATCGGGCTCAAGGTCTGACAGGTTAAGAAGGTGCGCCGCCTTCGCGTAATCACCATCGTCGGTCAGTTGAATGAAGCTGCGCACCACTTCTCGCGGCGTCACCCGCCTGACCTCCTCGGGCGCCTCCCCCAGGCCGGCATTCAGCACATCCAAGGAATACCATAGCCTCTCTTCGCTCTCGATAACCTCCGCCATGCTCAGGGGAGCAAGCATCAGGGCCAACGCCAGCAGCATCCATGCGGTGAGTGTTTTCATGTCTCTGATCAGCCCCAGAGGAGCCAGCGTGGTGGACCAGGCCGGCGTAAGGGAGTTGCGTTGTCATTCTGCCGTAAGCAGCATGTCGGCGTCGTATCTCTATCCAAGTACACTTCATGCTGGGTTGCAACGCCCCGACACTCACGCCCCAGACAGGAGCCCGGATGTCAGCCACCCCGGATGGACGTCACCGCCACGATGAAACACGTACCCCGCGCCATCTCGAGGAGCTGCTGGCGGCCATCGAGGCGATCGAGGCCCCCTCGGGGAGGGTCCGCTTCGAGGACATCCTGGAGGCCATCGGACGGCGCTCCTTCGGCCCGCTGCTGCTGCTGGCCGGCGTCGTCACCCTGTTGCCGGTGATCAGCGGCATTCCCGGGGTCCCCGTGCTGATGGCCTGCTTCACGCTGCTGGTCTGCGCCCAGCTGCTGATGGGACGCCGCACCTTCTGGCTGCCGGTCTGGCTGCAACGGCGCTGGGTCTCTCGCACCGCGCTGCTCAAGGGGCTGGGCTACCTGCACCGCCCGGCGCGCTGGGTCGATCATCTGCTCGGCCAGCGCCTGACCTTCCTGACCGGCCGGCGGGGGATGCAGGCCAGCGCCCTGACCTGCCTACTGGTGGCGATCAGCATGCCGCCCATGGAACTGATTCCTTTCTCGGCCAATGTCGCCGGGCTGACGCTCTCCCTGTTCGGGCTGGCGCTGATGGCACGCGACGGGCTGCTGACGCTCATCGCCTTCGCGCTGGCCGGCACGAGCCTGGCGATGGTGGTGACCGCCCTGCTCTAGAAGTCTGTCGAGCCGAACACACCCAGTTCGCGGATCGCCCGCCCCACCTCGCGCAGCACCCACTCGGAGCGCTCGATGTCGCGCTCGCCCCGGGTGCAGGCGACCACCACTACCCGGCGCTCGGCGGCACCCTCGCCGCGGGAGGCGATGCCGGCGTCACAGCTGCGGCGGTGCTGGGTGCCGGTCTTGTGGGCGAAGCGAATACCGGGGCCGAAACCGGCCTTGAGGCGCCGCTCGCCGCTGGTGGTCGCACTCATGATGGCCAGCAACTCGGCGGTGGCCGCCGGGCCCAGCGCCCGCCCCTCGCCGATGGCCGTGAGCAGGTCGGCGAAGGTGTCGAGCCCGCCGGCGTTCAGCCCACCGTCATAATAGGTCGCGAAGGCGGCATCGAGGCTCGGCAGCTCAAGGGCCGAGGGTGGCACCTCCAGTGACTCGGCCAGGGCGTCGAGGCGCCCTTGATCATCGTCGACCTGGCGCAACAGGATGAAATCCATCCCGGTGAGTGAGTGCGCCCGGGGGTGGAGATGCCCGTAAGCCTCGCGACGCACCTCCACCAGCGGGGTGATGGGCCCGAGCCCGCTCCCTGCCAGGCGCTGGGCCCGGTGGTTGACGGCAACGAGTCCGAGGCGTGCAATCAGCAGATCGGTGGCGGTGTTGTCGCTCTCGGTGAGCATCGGTACCAGCAGTTCGCGCAGCGTCAGGGCCGTGCCGGGTTCCGCCCAGTTGGTGGGCCCGGCGCCGTCCACATAGTCACGCTCGCGCAGCACCAGGCGCTCATCCAGGGTGATCTCCCCCGCCTCGACCCGCGCCAGCAGCTCCACGGCCACCGGCACCTTGACCAGCGAGGCCAGGTACCAGGTCTCGTCGTCGCGCCATCCGAAGCGCTCACCGCCCTCCCCCAGCACTCGCAGGTGCAGACCAAGCTGGTCGTCTCCCTCGGCTTCCAGCGCCGCCAGCCGGGACTCCAGCCCTGGCCCCCAGTCGGGGCCGGCAACTGCCGGACCGGCCAGGAGCAGGCCGGCGAAGAGTGCGGCGGCGCTCCACCTCATGCGCGCTGCCCCTTGAACCAGCGGGTCAGGGCGATCCATCCGGCGGTGGCCAGTACCAGCGCCACGCCGAGGCTCAGTACCTGGGGATAGTCGTAGACCTGCCAGGCCTCCAGCAGATAGCGGAAGACACCGAAGATCACCACGATATGGAAGACGAACGCCTTGAGGGCATCACCGCCGATGAGGGTCAGCGGCCGCAGCCAGCGCGCTGCCGCCCCGCCACCCTGCAGGCAGAGCGCCAGGATCACCAGGGCGCCACCCAGGCTGAACAGCATGAAGGCGAGCTCAGGTGGATGCTTGCCGGCGTTGCGCGCCACCGCCATCAGGGCGGCGTGCACCGAAGTCCCCTCCGCCGCCAGGGCCAGGGCGAAGAAGACGATCAGCATCACTCCGCCCGCGCCGGCGATGGCGAGCAGCAGCCGGGCGCGCCAGGCCGTCCAGTAGCCGCGCAGCAGCGCCTCGCCAACCAGCAGGCCCAGCAGCACCAGGGGCAGCCGCGAGAGCTGGCCCCAGGTGTAGTGATCGGCGTCCTCCACCAGTATCGCCTTGAGCGGCTCGATGCCCCAGAAGCTGGCGTGGCGCTCCAGCCAGCCGGCGACCAGGGCGATGGCCACCGGCAGCAGCAGCCGCGACCAGAGCGGCAGCCGGCACCAGAGGGGCAGTACCCAGGGCAGCCAGAGCAGGGCGATGGCGTAGAAGCCGAGGATCTCGACCCAGATCGGAAAGCGCTGGTAGAGCAGAGCGTCGAGGATATCTTCCGGGGGGAAGACCGCCATCATCTCCACCACCGTCAGCACCTTGTACCAGAACAGCACCTCCAGGCCGCGCAGCATCAGCCGGCGCCGCCGCCTCGGCCAGTCCAGCTCGCCCACCCGGGGGAGAAAGGCCACGGCGAGCGCGATGCCGAACACCAGGATGAAGAGCGACGAGGAGAGCTTGGTCAGCAGATGGATCGGCACCAGGCCCCAGTCGGGCAGCTGGCGGATACCGAAGAGCCCGCTCACCGTGTGGCTCAGGATCATCAACGCGATGGCGATGCCCCGGGCCAGGTCGATGGCCTCGATGCGCCCCTCGGCCCGGGGCAGCTGGGCGCGCTCATTGAGCCGGTGTCGGACTCCCTTCCCTTGCATCTACCGATCTCCTGACGGGGCGCCTCCCGGCGCTAGTCGTCCAGCGCCTCGACACTGTCGATGGTGAGGCTTCGCCCCTCCTCAGGGGAGAAGGCGAAATGCCCCACCACCCGCACCCGCTCGCCCAGGTGCGAGGCGATGGTGTCATGGGGAAAGATCTCCACCCGGTGGAGGTCCTCGTCCTCGATCCAGTAGTGCAGCGGCTCCTCGAAATGGCGCACCACGCCCTGGGTGGCCACCCGGCTGCCGTCGTGGGCGGACGGCTCGTTGGCCAGCACCGGCAAGGGCACCTCGGCCAGGTCCGGCTCGTCGCTGCAGCCGCCGAGCCAGAGCAGCAGGACCATAAGGGGAATCGGCAGGCGATACATCATCGAGATCCTCACGGAGAGTGGAATGGCGGGTCGGCGCGGCCTCCCGCCACCCCCGTACCATCCTGGCATGACCTATTCTGGCAGAGTCTCGCCGGTCCCTCCCATCTCCGCCGGCACGTCGCGCAGCTTGGGCAGGCCGTCGGCCACCTTCAGCACCGCTTCCTGGTAGTGAACATGCAGCGCCGGCTCGAAGGCCAGATCCGGCAACAGTGCCGCGTAGACATCGATCAACCCCAGTTCGGGATGCTCGGTCAGCACGTGGCCGCCGCAGGACTTGCACCACTTGCGCAAGCTATTGGGGGACTTCTGGTAGCTCCCCAACTCTTCTCCTCCGCGGATGACACGCACTGCATCGGGAGCCCAGAGGCTGAAGGCGTTAACCGGCCCGGCCGACCAGTGTCGACAGGATTCACAGTGGCAGTACCCCATGGCCACCGGCTCGCCGGTGGCCTCCACCTCGACGGCGCCGCAGAAGCAGCTGCCGCGATGCTGCTGGCTCATGTTACACCTCCCGGGTCATCTCGACCCTGTCATGTTGAGCTGTCGGGATCCCCGACACTTTTCAGTCTAGGGCCCTGCGCGGCCCGCTGCGCGACGGCAACCGGACTATTCTCAAGGGAGGGACAACATATTCAGCTGGAAGGAAGGCAACCACCGCCAGTTCTCGGCCCGCGCGGCCGAAGGAGACTCTGCCATGACCATGCCCATGCCCCTCAAGGAGTACCTCGAGGCCTGCGACATCGACTACGAGATGCTCCCCCACCCCCGCGAGACCACCACCAGCCGTATCGCCGAGAAATCACATATCTCAGGCGAGCGAATGGCCAAGGCGGTGATGCTCCACAGTGACTCCGGGTACCGCCTCGCCGTGGTACCCAGCTGCTGTGATGCCGACCTGGAGGAGCTCTCCCGCTTACTCCACGAGAAGGTCGCCCTGGCCTCCGAGCAGCAGATCATGGAGCACTTCCGCGACTGTGACCCCGGCGCCACCTCGCCGGTCGGCCAGGCCTGGGGGCTGCAGGTCTACGTGGACGACATGCTAAGGCACCAGCCAGACGTCTACTTCGATGCCGGCGACCACGAGACCCTGGTGCACATGAGCGGACGGGAGTTCGACCGGCTGATGAAGGACAGCCCCCACGGGCGCTTCAGCCGCCACTACTGACCCGGGCCTGCAGCACGCTGCCCGATGGGCCACGATCCGCGTTGATCGCGGCCCTTTCATGCCGGGGCCACGGCTGGGTTATGGTATCTCCATGAGGCCCGTCGACGCCCGCCAGGAGATCCCATGCCACGCCGCTATCCGTTTGTCCCCTCACTGCTTGTGCTGGCCCTCGCAGGCCTGCCCATCTCCGGCCTTGCCGATGCCTGCCCCGCGCCCGGCCAGTGGCAGCGTGGCGGCGAGGCCCTGGACACCGCCGAGCTGATGGCCGAACTGGCCGAGCGCCGGGTGGTGCTGCTGGGCGAGCAGCACGAACGCCTGGCCCACCACCGCTGGCAGCTGCATACCCTGGCCGGTCTGCACGCCCGCGAGCCCCGGATGGCGATCGGCCTGGAGATGCTGCCCCGGGAGGCCCAGCCGGTACTGGACGCCTGGGTGGCCGGCGAGCTCGACGAGGCCGGCTTCCTGACCGAGAGCGACTGGCTGGGCGCCTGGGGCTACGACCCCGACTTCTACCTACCGATCCTGCACTTCGCGCGCATGCAGCGAATCCCGCTGCTGGCCCTCAACGTCACCCCGGCGCTGCGCCAGCGGCTCACGACCGAGGGCTGGGAAGCGGTCCCCGCGGCGGAGCGCCACGGCCTCACGCCGCCAGCAGCGGCCTCGATGGGCTACCGCGAGGCGCTGACCACGGTCTACGCCAACCACCCCAGCGAAGGCGAGTATGAGGCGGGCCTCGAGCGCTTCATCGATGCCCAGCTGGTCTGGGACCGCGCCATGGCCCAGGGGCTCGCCGAGGCCACCCAGGAAGCGGCACTGGTGGTGGGGCTGATCGGACAAGGGCATGTCAGCTACGGCCATGGCGTGCCCCATCAGCTAGCCGACCTGGGCATCGACGACGCCAGCAGCCTGCTGCCCTGGCAGCGGGACGACGACTGCGCCCCCCCGACGGGTCTGGCCGATGCGCTCTTCACCCTGGGCGACGAGGCCGCCTTCGAGCCCCCCGCCCCCCAGCGACTGGGCATCCTCATCGATGCCCACGAAGACGGGGTGCGGGTGCTCGGTGTGGGCGAGAAAAGCCTGGCCGAGGAGCTGGGCCTCGCCGAGGGCGACCTGATCGTTGAGGCCGCCGGCCGCCCGGTGCGCCGCCCCGGCGAGCTGACCGATCTGGTGCGGCGCCAGACTCCGGGCACCCTGCTGCCGCTGACCGTCACCCGCAACGGCGACACCGAGGAGCTGCTGGCCCGCTTCCCGCTGCGCGGCGAGGCGCCCCAAGCGCCATGAAGAGGCTGACCTGGACCCTGCTCGTCGCCCTGCTGGCCTCTCCCGCCTGGGGGGAGCCACCCGACGCCGAGCGCCAGCTGACGCTGCGCCTCGATCCCGCCGAACAGCAGCTGATCGGCGAGCTGGTCCAGCCGCTGCCCGATGGCGGGCGCTTCGCGCTGCTCGAGGGGCTCGCCGTCAGCGAGGCCCTCTGCGGCGACCAGGCCCTGGCGCTGAGGCGGGATGGCGACGGCCACTGGGAGGTGCCGCCCTGCGACGCCACCTTGACCCTGAGCTGGCAGGGGACGCTGCCGGCACCAGGACGGGAGTCGCGCCACGGACTCGGCGAGGCCGGCACCTTCCTGCCCACCCGCGGCGGCTGGTATCCCCATCTGGTCGAGAGCGCCGGGCCGCTTTCGCTCGAGATTCACACGCCTCCCGGACAGCGCGCGGTGGGCAGCGGCTCCCATGTGGAGGAAGCGGAGACCGAGAACGGCCTGCGGGCGCGCTTCCACCACCCCCATACCCGCGAGGTGGAGATCGCCGCCGGCCCCTGGCAGCTGCGCGAGCGCCAGGTCGACGGCGTGACCCTGCGCGTGCTCTTCCCCGAGGCCCTGGACGCCGCCTTCGGCGAGACCTATCTGGCGCGGGCGGCACACCACCTCGCCGCCTTCCGGGCGCAACTGGGCCGCCTCCCCTTCGAGAGCTTCAGCATCGCCGCCTCGCCGGCGCCGGTGGGGCTGGCCTTCCCCGGCTTCACCCTGCTCGGCGAGCGCGTCATCCCCCTGCCCTTCATTCCCGACACCTCGCTGCCCCACGAGATCATGCACGCCTGGTGGGGCGCCGGGGTCCAGGTGGACTACGCCGACGGCAACTGGGCCGAGGCGCTCACCACCTATCTGGCCGACCACGCCGTAGCCGAGGCCGCCGGCGAGGCTAGCGACCTGCGCCGAGGCTGGCTGCTGGATCTGGCTGCCCTCCCCGCGGACCGCGAGCCGACCCTGCGCGAGTTTCGCGGCGCCCCCGACCCGGCGGGCCGCCTGATCGGCTACCAGCATGGCGCCCTGCTCTTCCATCTACTGCGCCAGCGGCTGGGCGACGCCAGCTTCGACGCCGGCCTGCGTGCCTTCGCCGAGCGCTGGATGCACCGCACCGCCGACTGGCAGGCGCTGGAGGCCGCCTTCAGCGATGCCGCCGGCGAGGATCTCGCCCCCTTCTTCGCCGCCTGGCGCGACCGCCCCGGTCGCCCCGAACTCGCCCTCGAAGCGGTGCGCTTCGAACCCGGCCCGGGCGGCGGCTGGCTGCAAGGCGAGCTGGTCCAGCGCGGTGAGCACGCCCCCTGGCCCCTGGATGTGCCCCTGGTGGTGGAGACGGAAGATGGACCGGTGACGCTGACCCAGCGCATGGAGGGTGAGCGCCAACCCTTCGCCCTGCCGCTGACGGAGCGCCCCCGAGCGCTCGAGGTCGACCCCGACGCCCAGCTGCTGCGCCATCCCGGCAAGCTGCCCAGCGTGCTGCGCCGGCTGCTGCTGGACACCGACACCAGGCTCGTGGCCCTGGCACCGGCGCTGGAGCCGCTGGCCGAACGCGCCCTGGGCCGCCGGCTCGAGACGCGGCCCGCCGAAGCCGGGCTGGATGACGCCCCTCCGCTGCTGGTGGTCGGCACCACGGAGGAGGTCGCCGCGTGGCGTCGGGAGCGGGGCCTCGCCCCCCCGCCGGCGCCCCGGGATGGGTTCGAACAGGCCGGTCGGGCAAGGATCTGGATGCACCCCGAGCACCCCATCGGCCTGCTCAGCGGCGACGACCCAGAGGCGCTGGCCATGCTCGCCGCGAGGCTGCGCCACCACGGCCAGCGCAGCCACCTGGTGCTCGACGAGGAGGGCGAGACCCGCGACGCCGGCACCTGGCCGACGGAAGAGAATCCCCTGCGGATGGAGTTCACCCAATAAGGGCCAGGGATGGCCAGCCGCGGCCCAGGCAGGCATCATGGGCGCCATTTCCTTCACCGTTCCGAGGTCAATCACCCTGATGCGAATCATCATCCGCACCTTCTTTCGCGGCCTGCGCCTAGTGCTGGCGCCGGTCGTGCTGATCGCCGAGAAACTCTCCACCCCGCAATCCGTCGAGCGCACCCCCGAGGAGCAGGCCGAGGTCGACCGCGCCTGCGAGAGCCTCGCCCTCTACCAGTTCCGCACCTGCCCCTTCTGCGTCAAGGTGCGCAAGGAGATCGCCCGCCTGGGCCTGAAGATCGAAGTGCGCGACGCTCAGCTCCATCCGGAGCATCGCCAGGCCCTCGCCGAGGGCGGCGGCCGCATCAAGGTTCCCTGCCTGAAGATCACCCAGGACGATGGCAGTGAAGAGTGGCTCTACGAGTCCGACGCCATCAACGCCTGGCTACACAAGCGCTTCGGCGCCGCGTCTCAGGGAACCGCTCAGTAGCGCTCTCCACGCTGGCCAACAGCTGGTCGGCCAGCGCCCTGGCCAGGGGCTCCTCGAGAAAGGGCAGCGTCAGCCGACCATTGGCCACCTGGAGCTCCAGGGTGGCCAGGCTCCGCCGGCGCTGCAGCCAGCTCTGCCGGAGGGAAAGCGATATCAGGTGCGGCAGGGGGAAGACGCTAGTGCGTTGGCCCCAGAGGCCCTGACGCACGTAGAGGTAGGCCCCCCGCCGCGCCCAGCCCAGCGCCCGCCAGCGCAGCTCGGCCGCGCCGCCCCCCAGCCCCACCAGGCTGGCGGCCAGCATCGCCCAGCCCCAGGGCGGTAACGGCGGTGCCCCCACCAGCAAGATCAGCCCCCCCACGCCCGCGCCTAGCCCCAGCAGGATGCGCAGCCACAGCACGCGCCGATAGAGGCGGCTCACCCGCGACAGCGGCGGCAAGCGGTCGCCACCCGGCCACAGCTCTCCGATCAGCCTCTCGCTCTCGGTCAGGGTCAATCCCGGCACCAGGAAGCGCCGCGACTCAGCGGCGCCACCGCCCTGGGACCCGAACTGATGGCAGACCAGATACCCGCGTCCCAGCAGGCGGCCCAGGCCGGTCTGGACCCACTCCACCACCTGCAGGCGCGCCAGCGAAAGCGCCTGCTCCTGGCGATGGAAGAGGCCGCTGACCTGGACCTGGCGTTCGCCGTCGTCACGCAGCACATAGCCGTGGAAGCGCCACCAGGCCGCCAGCACCGCCAGGGCGGCCAGCACCAGCAGGACAGCGACCAGGCCGAGCCCCACCGCCACCAGCGGCGAGGCGGGCAGCCAGGCCAGGAGGTCGAGCTGCGGCAGACGATCATGCAGCCAGCGCTCGAGGGGCCGCACCAGCGGCGAGAGCACGGCGGCGATCACATAGATCGAACGGCTGGTCAGGCCGTGCAGCGCCAGGGCGCGGGGGGGGAGGGCATAGCGCACCCGCGACGCGGACGGAGCTACGGCATCGGGCTCGCCGGTGAGCCCCTCGACCGGCGCCTCACCCCGGTCGTTGCCCGGGCCGTCCGCCTGGAGCCGTCGACCCAGCGCATCCGCCTGCCCGCGCCGGATGCCGGGCAGCTCGATGCGCGAAGCCTCGCCGGCCAGGGTCTCGACCTGCCACTGCACCACGTCGAAGGGGCGCAGGTAGAGCGGCTGGTGCACGGCGATATGCTGAACATGGCGGGCCGCCACCTTGAACTCGCGGTGCTCGAAGAGCCCCTTCTGGATGACCAGCACGTCCTCGTCGAGACGAAAACGGAAGCGGCGATAGTAGAGCAGGCAGAGCGCTCCCCCCAGCAGCAGCAGCAGCGCCGCCGCCCCGCCCACTTCACGCCACCCGATGTGCTCTACCAGCGTCAGCCCGGCCACCGCCGCGAGCAGCAGCGGCAGGTGCTGGCGCACCAGGGAGAGACCGGCCGTGACCAGCATCAGCCCCATCGCCCAGGGAGAGAGCCGCTGCCAGTCGGTCAGGGCGCGTTCGTCGGACGCCGGCGGCTCGCCCTCCTCGCTCATGGTGACTCCTCCGTCTGGCGTGGCTCCGGTGGCGTGCCGCTCAAACGAGCCAGAAGATGCTGCTTGACCGCCTCGGCACGCTGCGTCGGCAGCCCTTCCAGCACCAGGTCGGCGCCTCGCCCGCCGGCGGTGAAACAGGCCAATCGCACCAGACCGAAGGCGCGCTCGACCGGGTTGCTGAGGGACTCGACGTGTTGCAGGCGCACCAGGGGCAGCACCTGGGTACGGCGAACCAGCAGGCCGCGGCGATAGATCAGGTCATGCTCGCGGAGCCCGTAGGCCCGGCGACGCGCCTCGACCCAGCCCAGCGTCATGGCGATCAGGCCCAGCCCGCCCGCCCCGGCGGCAAGCCAGGGCTGCCATAGGGCCAGCGCCTCGTCGCGGACCGGAAACAGCAGCACCACCGCGGTGATCAGCAGCCAGCGCACCAGCACCAAGATCGCCTGGCAGGGTGCCAGGCGCGGCGATACCGGCGTCAGCGGCACCGCGGCGAGGCTCGGCAACGCCTCCGGATCGATGGCCTCATTGTGAAACGTCATGGACTGGCCCTCCCCGGCCGGAGGCTTGCCGGCCGTCGATGATGATGGAGTGATTCGGGTCCTCCGCGCCCGGGTCATGCAGCCAGCAGGCCGCCCGATGGCCCGGGCGCGGGGTGAAGTCCGGGGGCACCTCCCGATCGCAGAGCCCCGGCATGGCACTGGGACAGCGCGGGTGGAAACGACACCCGGCCGGCGGATCGATCAGGCTCGGCGGCTCCCCCCCGGGCACCTCCCGCAGGCGGGTGGCGTTGGCGGCGTCCGGGTCGGAGAGCGCGGCCAGCAGCGCCCGGGTGTAGGGGTGCTGGGGCGCATCGAGCAGGTCGTTCACCGGGGCGCTCTCCACCACCTTACCGGCGTAGAGCACGAAGATGCGCTCGGCGTAGTGGCGCACCGTGGTCAGGTCGTGGGTCACGAAGGCCAGGGTCAGCCCCCGTCGGCGCTGGATACCCTGCAGCAGTTCGAGGATCTCCACCCGCACCGAGGCATCGAGCATCGACACCGGCTCGTCGGCGATCACCAGGGCGGGCTCGAGGATCAGCGCCCGGGCGATCACCACCCGCTGCTGCTGGCCGCCGCTGAGCATGTGCGGAAACTTGCCCAGATATTCCTCCACCGGGGTCAGCCGCACCTCCGCCAGGGCCGCGCGGATGCGTCGCTCGCGCTCGGCGCGGTCGCTTACGCCATGCACCTTGAGCGGCTCGGCAAGAATGCGCCGCACGTCCAGAAACGGCGGCAGCGCCCCGAAGGGGTCCTGCTGCACATAGCCCACCCTGGCCCGGTAGGCCTTGAGCGCGGCGCTCTTCAGCCCGGCCAGGGAGACCCCCTCGAAGCGCACCTCGCCCAGGGTCGGGCGGTGCAGACCCAGCAGGGTGCGCACCAGGGTGCTCTTGCCGCAGCCGCTCTCGCCGACGAAGGCCACCGCCTCGCCCCGGGCCAGGGTAAAGCTGACATCGTCCACGGCGCGCACCGCCCCCACCCGCAGAAAGCCCCACTGACGGAGCTCGAACCAGGTGTGCAGGCCCTGGGCTTCCACCAGCGGCGTCTCAGCCATGCCCACCTCCTTCGTTCGGCTCATGCAGCCAGCAGCGCACCCGATGGCGGCTCTTGGTCGCCCCCTCGAGGGCGCCCCCTCCCGGAACAAACGCCGACGGCGACTCGGCGCAGCGGGCGAAGCGGTCGGGGCAGCGGGCGGCGAAGCGACAACCGGTTGGCGGGTCGAGCAGGCTCGGCGGCTGGCCGGGAATGGCCCGCGGCCGCTCGCGCTCGTGGAGCCGCGGCACGCTTTTCATCAGCAGCCGCGAATAGGGGTGGGCCGGCTCGCCGAAGAAGCGCGCCGCGCTGCACGCCTCCACCAGCTCGCCGGCATACATCAGCGCCACCCGGTCGGCCAGCTCGCTGGAGGTGGCCACGTCGTGGGTGATCAGGATAAAGCTGGTGCCCTGCTCCGCCTTGATCTCCTTGAGCACGTTCATGATCGCCGCCTGGGTCAGCACGTCTAGCGCCGAGGTGGGCTCATCGAGGATCACCAGCTCCGGCTCCGCCACCAGCGCCATGGCCAGCACCGCCCGCTGACGCATGCCGCCGGAGAGCTCGAAAGGGTAACGTGCCATGAAATCCAGGGGCAGCCCCACCCGCTGGAACACCTCGGCGGCGCGCTCGATCGCCCGTCGCCTGGGCCAGCGCTTCAGTTCGCGCAGCGGCTCGGCCACCTGCTCGCCTACCTTGACCACCGGGTTGAGAGCGTTCATGGAGGCCTGCATCACCAGCGCAATGCGCGACCACTGCACCTCGCGGCGGAAGCGCTCGTCGGAGAGCTCGCTGATCGGGGTCTCCCCCAGCCACACCCGACCGCTGTGATGGGCCAGGTTGCGCGGCAACAGCCGCATCAGCGCTCGAGCCAGCGAGCTCTTGCCGCAGCCCGACTCGCCGAGGATCACCAGCGCCTCGCCGCGCTTCACGTCGAAACTCACCCCGTCCACGGCACGCACCGCGCCACCCCGGGTGCGATAGTGCAGCGTCAGGTCCTCGACGCTGAGCAGGGGCTCTCCCGACACAAACCCTCCCTGCAACGAGCTCTGCATCACAGGCTCCTTAGTCGTGGATTGAAGACCCGATCCAGGGCGAAACCGAGCATGGCGAAGCCCAGTCCGGTGAGCATCAGCAGGATCGCCGGGGCCACCACCCAGTAGACATAGCCGTTGTAGAGCGCGCTCTGGGACTGGGCATCGTTGAGCACCTTGCCCCAGGTGGGCAGCTCGGGGTCGCCCAGGCCCAGCACCGCCAGAGAGGCCTCCAGAAAGACGAAGGTGGGGATCAGGGTCACGAAGGTGGGGATCAGCACCGGCAGGATGCGCGGCAGCATGTAGCGCCACACGATACGCAAATCCGAGGCTCCGTAGGCCAGCGCCGCCTCGATGTAGGGCGCTTCGCGAATCGGCAGCAGCATGGCGCGGTAGGTCTTGATCCCGGCGCTGAAGATGCCCAGCAGCACCACCACGCCGAGCATCAGCCAGATGCTGGTGGAGTAGAGGGTGCCCACCATCACGAGTATCGGCAGCACC
>PWIZ01000396.1 GCA_003560175.1 Halomonas sp.
CAGGTGGCCAGGGAGCTGGGTATTCTCACGGCCAGGGTCGCGGAGCCGGCCACCGTGCGTGACGGTGTCTTCGAGGAGGCCAGCTGGGACGCGCTGCTGGAGGAGGGGGCCATCGGCCACCTGCACCTGACCCGGGGAGAGGTGGACGAGGCCTTTATCGGTACCGACGCCGAGGGTGTCGAGGTGGCCCCGGAGGGGCGCGAGGATGAGATCTTCATCGACCTCTACTTCGCCTACCTGAACGTGCCCACCGTGGGCCGCAACCTGCTCGGCGAGCGCCAGTTCGAGCAGCTGATGGAGGGCCTGGCCGAGGGCGAGCAGGCCCTGGCGATCATGGCCAACGGCCGCTACTCCTTCAAGGGCTCCGGCTTCGTGCGCGGCGGCATCTACGACCGCATCCTGGTCCACCACGGTGGGCGCTCCGATCAGTTCACCGATGCGGATATGCGCCGGCTGTGGGGCGTCGAGGCCGAGGGCGCGCCGCGCCTGGCCGAGCGCGACATCTTCATCCTGCGCGAGGAGGCACGCTTCGACCCCGGCCAGCCCTGGGAGCTGGAGCTGCTGGTGCGCCGCCAAGTGGGGGCCCTGGACACCGAGTTCGTCGGCTTCGAAGCCGAGCTCAAGGTGCCCGAGCGCTTCCTGGAGATCCCCGAGCCGGTGGCCGACGCCATGCTTGACGACGAGATGCGCCCGCTGTGGGTGTCGGTATGGGAAGACCGCGTCCTGCACATCGTGGTGCTGGGCGCCGGCCTCGGCGTGCTCACCCTTATTCTGCTGTTCCAGGACTGGCTGGCCAAGCGTCCGCGGCTGCTGCACACGATTCGCTACAGCTTCCTGGTCTACACCGTGGTGTTCATCGGCTGGTATGCCCTGGCGCAGCTCTCGGTGGTCAACATCCTCACCTTCGCCAACGCCCTGTTCACCGACTTCCAGTGGTCCACCTTCCTGATGGACCCGATGATGTTCATCCTCTGGAGCTTCGTGGCGGTGTCGCTACTGCTGTGGGGGCGCGGCGTCTACTGCGGCTGGCTCTGCCCCTTCGGTGCCATGCAGGAGCTGATCAGCGCGGTGGCCCTGAAGCTGAAGGTGCCACAGTTCGAGCTGCCCTTTGCGGTGCATGAGCGGCTCTGGGCGCTCAAGTACATCATCCTGCTGGGGCTGTTCGCCCTCTCCCTGCAGTCATTGGGCCAGGCCGAGATCTACGCCGAGGTGGAGCCCTTCAAGACCGCGGTGCTGCTCAAGTTCCAGCGGGAGTGGGGCTTCGTGCTCTACGCCGTGGTGCTGCTGGTGATCAGCGCCTTCAACCACAAGTTCTTCTGCCGCTACCTCTGCCCTCTGGGCGCCGGCCTGGCTATCCCCGCGCGCATCCGCCTGTTCGACTGGTTGCGCCGCCATAAGGAGTGCGGCAAGCCCTGCCAGATCTGCGCCAATGAGTGTCATATCCAGGCGATCCATCCCGATGGCCGGATCAACCCCAACGAGTGCCACTACTGCCTGGACTGCCAGATCACCTACCACGACGACCGCAAGTGTCCGCCCATGGTGGTGCAGCGCAAGAAGCGTGAGAAGGCGACTCGCCTGAGCAGCAAGGTGGACGATAGCCAGCGGATTCCCGCTGCCGAGGTGTCCGGAGACGGTGCCTGAGGCGACCGCCGAGCAGTGAACCGGGAGCAGCCTCAGCCACGGCCGGGACTGCGACGGAAGAAGAAGGCCGACCGCAGAGTCGGCATCGCAAGAAAGCGACAACGAAACGGAGAAGCGTCATGAGCGACAAGCATAAGGGCGACAAGCCCATCGTAGCCGTCAATGAGGGGCGCCGCCGCTTCCTGGCGGGTAGTGCCGCGGTCGGCGCGGTCAGTATGGCCGGCGCCGCCGGCGTGGCGGGCGTGGGCGCGATGACCCGCAGCCAGCCGGCTCAGGCGGCCAGCAACGGCAGCGCCGCCAATATCCATGTGGCGCCGGGTGAACTCGACGAGTACTACGGCTTCTGGAGCGGTGGGCATAACGGCGAGGTGCGCGTCTACGGCGTGCCTTCCATGCGCGAGATCATGCGCATCGCCGTGTTCAACCACTGCTCTGCCACGGGCTGGGGGATGACCAACGAGTCCAAGCGCATCATGGGCGACAGCCATCGCTTCACCAACGGTGACGCCCACCACCCTCATATCAGCTATGAAGACGGCAGCCACGATGGCCGCTACCTGTTCATCAACGACAAGGCCAACACCCGCGTGGCCCGGATTCGTCTCGACGTCTTCAAGACCGACGCCATGGTGACGGTGCCCAACGTCCAGGCCATCCACGGCCTGCGTCTGCAGAAGGCCCCGCGCACCGGCTATGTGTTCGCTAACGGCGAGTACATGATTCCCCAGCCCAACGACGGTCGCGATATCAACGACCCGTCGAAGTACTACACCATGTGGAACGCCATCGACGACGACACCATGGAAGTGAAGTGGCAGGTCATCGTCGACGGCAATCTGGACAACATGGATGCCGACTACACCGGCAAGTATGCCGCCGCCACCTGCTACAACTCAGAGGGTGCCGTGGACCTGGCCGGCAAGATGCGCGCAGACCGCGATTGGGTGACCGTGTTCAGTATCGAGCGCATCGAGGCGGCGGTGGCCAACGGTGACTTCATGACCATCGGCGACTCCGATGTGCCGGTGGTGGATGGCCGCAAGAGCTCCGACCTCAATGTCACCCGCTACGTGCCGGTGCCCAAGAACCCCCACGGCCTGAACACCTCTACCGACGGCAAGTACTTCATCGCCGCCGGCAAGCTGTCGCCCACCGTGTCGATGATCGAGATCGCCAAACTCGACGATCTCTTTGAGGGCAAGCTCGACGACGAGCGCGACGTGATCGCCGCCGAGCCGGAACTGGGCCTCGGGCCGCTGCACACCACCTTCGATGGTCGCGGCAACGCCTACACGACGCTGTTCATCGACAGCCAGGTGGTGAAGTGGAACATGGAAGACGCCGTGCGCCACTACAATGGCGAGGACGTCAACTACATCCGCCAGAAGATCGACGTCCACTACCAGCCGGGCCACAACCACGCGACCCTCTCAGAGTCCAAGGATGCTGATGGCAAGTATCTGTTCTCACTGAATAAGTTCTCGAAAGATCGCTTCTTGCCGGTGGGCCCGCTGCACCCCGAGAACGATCAGATGATCGATATCTCCGGCGACGAGATGGTGCTGCTCCACGACACCCCGACCTTTGCCGAGCCCCACGATGCGGTGATCATTCGCCGCGACCAGATCCAGACCAAGCAGGTCTGGGACCGCGACGACCCCTACTTCGCCGAGACCATTCGTCAGGCCGAGGAGGATGGCGTCAACGTCGACACCGACAACACCATCATCCGCGACGGCAACAAGCTGCGGGTCTATATGACCACGGTGGCCCCCAACTTCGGCATCACCGAGATCCCGGCCAAGGTAGGTGACGAGATTACCGTGACCATCACCAACCTCGACCGCATCGAGGACCTCACCCACGGCTTCTGTGTCGTGGATCACGGGGTCAGCATGGAGATCAGTCCACAGCAGACCGCTTCCATCACCTTCACGGCTGATAAGCCCGGGGTGTTCTGGTACTACTGCAACTGGTTCTGCCACGCCCTGCACATGGAGATGGTCGGCCGACTGCTGGTCGAGCCGGCCTGATCCCGCGGGAATCGTCCTGTGGCAGCATCTGCCGGGCCGGCGTACTGCGTCGGCCCGGTGGCCCCTCTCGACACTTAGAGAACGCCATGCCTTCGAGATGGTTACTCCCTTTACTATTCCTGCTGCCGCCGAGTCTCGCCCTGGCCGCCGAGTGGCGCGCCGCCCCCGGCGAGACACCGCTGCAGGAGGTGCTGCAGTCCGCCGCGCCCGGTGACACGGTGCGGGTGGCTGAAGGCGTCCACCTCGGCAATTTCGTGATCGAGGTGCCTCTCACCCTGGTCGGCGAGCCCGGCGCGATACTGGATGGCCAGCGCAGTGGCAGCGTGCTGACCGTCGCCGCCCCCGGCGCCACAGTGCGCGATCTGCATATCCGCGAGGATGGTGCCGACATCACCGCCATGGACAGCGGCATCTTCGTGCTCCGCGAGGCCGATGGGGCCGTCATCGAGAACAACCGCATCGAGGCCCGCGGCTTCGGCATCTGGCTCGACGCCACGCCCAATGTCCGGGTGATCGGCAACCGCATCAGCGGCGACACCGCGCTGCGTTCCCAGGACCGCGGCAACGGTCTGCAACTCTACAATGTCACCGGTGCCGAGATCCGCGACAACGAGGTGTGGGAGGCCCGCGATGGCATCTATATCGATGTCAGCAACCACAACCACCTGATCGGCAACCTGCTGCGCGATCAGCGCTACGGCGTGCACTACATGTTTTCCCAGCACAACGTGGTGCGCGACAACGTGACTCGCAACAACCGCCTGGGCTATGCGCTGATGCAGTCGCGCCATCTGGAGGTGGTGGGCAACCGCTCCGAGCGGGACCAGAACTACGGTTTCTTGATGAACTTCATCGTCGATTCGGTGATCGCCGAGAACGTCTCCATCGAGGCCCAGCGGGGCAGCATGGCGGCGGCACCCGACGGCCATGCCATCAGCGGCGCCGAGGGCAAGGGGCTGTTCGTCTACAACTCGCTGTTCAACGAGATTCGCGACAACCTCTTCGCCCGCACCGAGATCGGCATCCACATGACCGCCGGCTCCGAGGACAACGAGTTCCACGGGAATGCCTTCGTGGGCAACGAGACCCAGGTGAAGTACGTGGCCCTGCGCGAGCAGGAGTGGTCCCATGAGGGACGCGGCAACTACTGGAGCGACTACCTGGGCTGGGACTTGAGCGGTGACGGCCTGGGCGATATTCCCTATGAGCCCAACGATTCGGTGGACCGGCTGATCTGGACCTACCCCATGGCCAAGATCCTGATGAACAGCCCGGCGGTACAGGTGCTGCGCTGGGTACAGCGCGAGTTCCCGATCCTGCGCCCGCCGGGCGTACGCGATAGTTATCCACTGATGGCCCTTCCCGACTGGATGGCGGAGATTCTGCAATGACCCAACCCGTGATCGAGATGCGCACGGTCGGCAAGCGCTTCGGCAAGCTGACCGCCCTCGACGAGGTGAGCCTGACCCTGGGCGAGGGCGAGGTGCTGGGCCTGATGGGCCACAACGGCGCCGGCAAGTCCACCTCCATGAAGCTGATCCTCGGCCTGATTCGGCCGACCAGCGGCGAGCTCAAGGTGTTCGGCCACGATCCCGGCGGAAGCGCGGCCAACGACCTGCGTCTGCGCCTGGGCTATCTGCCCGAGAACGTGCAGTTCTACGAGCAGCTCAGTGGCTTCGAGGTGCTCGACTATTTCGCCCGTCTCAAGCGCATCGGTAGCGGGGTGGTGACGCCCCTGCTGGAGCGCGTGGGCCTGGGCCACGCCATGCACCGCCGGGTGAAGACCTACTCCAAGGGCATGCGTCAGCGCCTCGGCCTGGCCCAGGCGCTGATCGGCGAGCCGCAGCTCATGCTGCTGGACGAGCCCACCGTGGGGCTGGACCCCATGGCCACCCGCGACTTCTACAGCATGGTCGACGAGCTGCGCGGTCGCGGCGTGAGCCTGATCCTCTGCTCCCATGTGCTGCCGGGGGTGGAGCGCCATATCGACCGGGCGGCGATCCTCGGTCAGGGGCGTATGCTCGCCTCGGGGAGCATGGACGAACTGCGCGAGGCCGCCGACTTGCCGCTGGTGATACGCCTGCGTACCTCCCGGTCACCGGAGAGCATCGCCGAGACGCTGCGCGGCCACGGCGTACTGGCACGCCTGGCGGGTGACGGTCGCGTCGTGCTCAAGGTGCCAGTGCCCGCCAAGATGGCGGTGCTGCGTGAGCTCACGGCCGACCCCGAGGTCGCCGATCTGGACCTGGAGTCACCCACCCTGGAGTCGCTCTACGCCCACTTCGACGGCACCCTTCGCCCCGGGGCGGGGGCCGAGTCGGTCCCCGCACCGGCATTCGACACTCAGCAGGGAGTCAGCGCATGAGAAACCTGTTCATCGTGGCCGGCAAGGAGTTCCGCGACGGTCTGCGCAATCGCTGGGTGCTGGCGATCACCCTGGTGTTCGGCCTGCTGGCCATTGGCCTTGCCTACTTCGGCGCGGCGGCCTCCGGCCAGGTGGGCTTCACCCGGGTCTCCACTACCATCGTCAGCCTCTCGAGCCTGGCGGTGTTCCTGATCCCCTTGATCGCGCTGATGCTGGCCTACGACAGTATCGTCGGCGAGGACGAGCAGGGCACCCTGCTGCTGCTGCTCACCTACCCCATGAGTCGGGTGGAGATCCTCGCCGGCAAGTTCCTCGGCCATGCGGCGATCCTCGGCGTCTCCACCCTGGTGGGCTTCGGCGTGGCCGGGGCGGTCATCGCCGCCTTCGGCAGCGTGGAGCTGCTCGGTGAGCTGGTGGCGGCCCTGGCGCTGTTCATCCTCTCGGCGATGCTGCTGGGCTGGGCCTTCATCGGCTTCGCCTACCTGATCAGCGTCAGTGTGGCGGAGAAATCCCGCGCGGCGGGTATCTCCCTGGTGGTGTGGTTCTTTTTCGTCATTGTCTACGACCTGGTGCTGCTGGGGGTGCTGGTGGGCACCGGCGGCCAGGTCAGCGAGGGTCTCTTCCACTATCTGCTGCTGCTCAACCCCACCGACATCTTTCGTATCGTCAACCTGACCTTCTTCGAGGCGGCGCGGACCCAGGCGGGCCTGGCCTCCATCGGCGCGGATGCGGCCTTCCACCCGGCGCTGTTGATCGGCTCGCTGCTGGCCTGGGTGGCGGTGCCCCTGGGGCTGGCGCTGTGGATCTTCCGCCGTCGTGAAATCTGAATAGGAAACCGGCACATGCTGACACGCAGGAAATTCATCATCGTGGTAGGGGGCGTCACCCTGGCGGGGCTGGCCGGGTGTGGCGGCGAGGAGGAGGTGGTCGCGGCCTGCGAGCCGCGCCCCTTCCACGACGACGACGAGTGTGCCGTGTGCGGGATGTTCATCGCCGGGTTTCCGGGACCCAAGGCCCAGGCCTGCCTGCGCGATGGGCGGCTGCTGACCTTCTGCTCGACGTCGGACATGTTCGTGTGGCTGCTGCAGCCCGACTCGGTGCCCCAGTTGCGCCAGGCCTTCGTCCACGACATGGGCATCACCGACTGGGATCACCCCTCGGACGATGCCTTTATCGAGGCGGAGCTGGCGGTCTACGTGACCGAGCACCCGGTGATGGGCGCCATGGGCCCGACCCTGGCGTCGTTTGGCAGCGAGGAGGCGGCCCGGGGCTTCATGGCCGAGCACGAAGGCCGGTTGCTCAGCTATGAGGAGATCGATGTCCGGGTGCTCAACGACCTGGCCCGGGCGCATATCCAGCAAACCATGTAGCCCAGGGTTATCCCGCAGGCGAGTGCCCCACCAACGAAGCGACCCCGGCAGCCTGGCTGCCGGGGTCGCTGTCGTTATCGGCGGTCGTTCTCGCCGGTGAGGGGAGGCTTGCCGCCGGCGCGGGGTCTCAGAGCACCGGTTCGAGCATGAAATCCACCGCGGCCTTGACCTCCTCGTCGCTCAGCTGCAGCGCGCCGCCCCTGGGAGGCATGGCCTGGAAGCCGTTGATGGAGTGGTCATAGAGGGTCTCCATGCCCTTTTCCAGACGCGGCGCCCAGGCAGCCTCGTCGCCCGTGATGGGCGCGCCGGCGGCACCGGTCATGTGGCAGGCCATGCAGGCCTGATTGTAGATGGCCTCGCCGTCGGGCTCGGCCTGGATGGTAGCCGAGAGGGCCAGGGCGGCGACGCCGGTGAGGGTCAGGGTAGCCAGTCGCTTCATGAACATGCCTCCATAATGCATCTATAAGAGCTGTAAAAATCGGATGGCACCGATGCCTCCGATATCTGGGCCCATGATGGCGCAGGGCTCCATGAGCAGCCATGACTCATGTCATGGCGTAATTCATCTCCAAGCATCGCCGACGCCGACCGGCGACGCAAGCCGGTCGGCGTCAGGAGGCCAGCGGCGGAGGCAGTTTGGCCTTATGATGGGGCAACGGCTCGATCCTGAGCAGCTGGGTCAGCTGCGACTGCTGGAGGCCCAGCATATCGGCCAGGGTGTACTTGTCGAGCACGGCGAAGAAGGCGCGCAGCGCCTCGGCGAGGACCGGCTTGAGCCCGCAGGCCGGGGTGATTACACACTCGTTCTTGTCGCCGAAGCACTCTACCAGCTCGATGTCGTTCTCGGTGTCGCGTACCAATCGGCCCAGGCGGATCTCCTCGGGTGACTTCTTGAGCAGCAGGCCGCCGTTCTTGCCGCGGATGGCGGTGATGTACCCCTTGTGGCTCAGGTCCTGGACCACCTTCATCAGGTGGTTGCGGGAGATATCGAAGCGCCCGGCGATCTCCTGGATCGTGGATCGCTCTTCCCCCTTTACCGCCAGGTAGATGAGCACGCGCAGGGAGTAGTCGGTAAAGCGGGTCAGATGCATATGTGGACTGGCACCTCTCGTCTTGATATTAATCAAACTTCATAAGCTAACAAGTCTTTATTCTATCACTTTACCGCTCGCCGCAGTCGGGCTGCCACTAGCTGCGACATCGGGCCGCGTCAGCAGGAAGGTCGCCACGCAAATAAACAGGGTGGCGGTCAGGGCCAGCACAAGGGGTACCGCACCGCCGAGCCACAGCACCAGCCAGCTGATCAGCAACAGCACCAGTGCCAGCCGCTTGGCCCGGCGCGGCACCGCCCGCTGTTCTCGCCAGGCGTGCAGGGTCGGCCCCAGGCGCGGATGCTCATGCAGCCAGCGGGCCAGGCGCGGCGAGCCCTTGGGTGCCGCCCAGGCTGCCACCAGCAGGAAGGGCGTGGTGGGCAGCAGTGGCACCACCAGCCCGGCGGTGCCCAGGCCGATACAGCCGTAGGCCAGGCTGCTCCAGGCAAGGCGTGAGACCGGGTGGATCATGGGGACCTCTCACATGGCGTCGATGTCCGATAACTAGTATCTTATATGCATGTTAAAGGCCGATGCAAAGTTTAAGCAGCGCGGGCGCTCCGGCGTTGCCATTACTGTTCCAGCCTGGCGCTGGCTCTTTCCGCTGGCGGCCCTGCACGCGGCCCTGCTGGTACCGCTCTCGCTGCTGTCACTCTACCACCTGCCGGAGCTGCCCCTGCTGGCCTCCCCTGCGGCCCATGGCCGCGAGTTGCTGTTCGGCTTCGCCCTGGCGGTGATTGCCGGCTACCTGCTCGGGCCGCTGTCGCTGCGCTGGCTGCTGGCGCTTACGGGGCTGTGGCTGGTGGCGCGCCTGGGTGGCCTGGCCTGGCCCGGTGGCTTGCCGGTAATCCTGGCCGATGCCGGTTTCGTGCTGCTCGTCGCCTGGCGTCTCGTGCCGCGCTTCATCGCCGCCAAGAGATGGCGCAACAGGGTGCTCTCGCCGCTGCTCGGGCTGCTCTGCCTGCTGGCACTGGTCACCCTAACATGGCGTCATCTGGGCAGCATGCCCACCACGGCGCTGGTGATGCACCAGGGGGTGCTGTGGCTGGTGCTGCTGATGGTCTTTATGGGTGGGAGGGTACTGGCGCCGGCGGTCAATGGCTACCTGATGGCGAGCCGGCACCAGGCCGGCGCCGGGGTGCAGCCGCGGGTCGAGGCGGCGCTGATCCTGCTGCTGGGCATCACGCCGCTGCTGATGCTGTGGCCGCCACTGCGGCCGCTGGCGGCGGGACTGGCGCTGGCGGCAGGGCTGCTGGTGCTGGCTCGGCTATGGCGCTGGCGCCCCTGGGCCTGTCGGGGGCGCCCCGACCTGTTGGGGCTGATGGCCGGCTACGCCTGGCTGGGAGTTGGGCTGCTGCTGCTGGCCCGAGCCTGGTGGCAGCAGCCCCACGTCAGCGCCACCCTCCACGCCTTTACCATTGGCGCCCTTGGTACTTTGGCCTCCGGCATCATGTTGCGTCAGGCGATCCTGCGCGCCAAGGGGCGGCCCGAGGCGGAACAGCTGCTGCTGCCACTGGCGCTGCTCTTCTCCCTGGCCGCGGTGCTGCGGCTGCTGGCGCTGGATGCCGACCAGCACTGGCTGACCCTCCTGTGGGCTTCCGCCCTGACCTGGAGCCTGGCCTGGGGGCTCGCTGCCTGGCGACTGATCCACTGGTGCCGCCGCACGGTGCGCCGCAGGCTTGATCCAGGTCAGCTACCTCGAGAAGGGTACCGACGCGCCGCACCCTGAATGGCATACTTTGCCCCATACGGCGGCGCTCGCGTTGTCGCCATCCGTTTCAAGAGGCTGCTTAACGATGCAAGACGACCTGCTGTTCGATCGCCCCCTGGTCGAGAAGTACGACCGACCCGGGCCGCGCTATACCTCCTACCCCACGGCGCCACAGTTCCATGCGGCCTTCGCCGAGGACGACTACCGCGCCGCAGCCGAGCGCAGTAACCAGGCCCAGATGCCCAAGCCGCTGTCGGTCTATGTGCATATCCCCTTCTGCAAGAGCCTCTGCTACTACTGTGCCTGCAACAAGATCATCACCCACAACACCGAGCGGGCCGCCGAGTACCTCGAGTGGCTTAAGCAGGAGATTGGGGTGCAGGGGGCGCTGTTCGACGAATCGCGGCGCATGACCCAGCTGCACCTCGGGGGGGGCACGCCCACCTACCTGAGCAATGCCCAGCTCGGCGAGCTGATGGCGGCGCTGGACGAGGCCTTTCACTTCGCGCCGCCCGCCGAGCGTGAGTTCTCCCTGGAGGTGGACCCGCGCACCGTGACCCCGGAGCAGATTCACGAACTCCATGCGCTGGGCTTCAATCGGCTGAGCTTCGGGGTGCAGGACTTCGACCGCGCGGTGCAGGAGGCGGTGAACCGCCTGCAGAGCGAGGAGCAGGTAGTCGAATTGATTCAGGCCGCTCGCGACGCCGGCTTCCAGTCGGTGAGCGTGGACCTGATCTACGGCCTGCCGCTGCAGACCGTGGCCAGCTTCGACACCACCTTGACCAAGATCATCGCCCTGGCGCCGGACCGTATCGCCACCTACAGCTATGCCCATCTGCCGGAGCTGTTCAAGGCCCAGCGGCTGATTCGCCCCGAGGACATGCCGCCGCCGGAGCGCAAGCTGGAGCTGCTCGAGCTGACTATTCGGCGCCTCACCGAGGCCGGCTACGTCTATATCGGCATGGACCATTTCGCCCTGCCCGACGATGAGCTCTCCCTGGCCCGAGAGAACGGCACCCTGCAGCGCAACTTCCAGGGCTACTCCACCCACGCCGACTGCGATCTGATCGGCCTGGGTATCACCTCCATCGGCAAGGTGGGCGATACCTACAGCCAGAACGTCAAGGAGACCGCTCAGTACCAGCACCGTCTGGAACAGGGCCAGCTGCCGGTATTTCGTGGCTATCGGCTCAGCGATGACGACCGTCTGCGCCGCGACGTCATCAACGCCCTGATGTGCCACAACCATATCGACTTCGCCACCATCGAGGCCGCCCACGGCATCGTCTTTCGCGACTATTTCGCCGATGCCCTCGAGGAGCTCGAGGAGATGGCCGCGGACGGCCTGCTGGCGATCCGCGAGGGCGAGATCGAGGTGCTGCCCACCGGCCGGCTGATGATGCGCAACGCCGCCATGGCTTTCGACGCCTACCTGGCCAAGAGCCAGGGGCGCTATTCGCGCACCGTCTGAGAGGGCCGTGGAGAATCGAAGAGACGCCGCCCCGTCATCGACGCGGGCGGCGTCCTTGCATGGAAGCCCGCCAGCCGGGCGTCCTCGGCTGTCAAATGAAAATGGATCATGATGTGGCCGCATCTGCACCAGATATGGGGCTTGCCGCGGCGGTATGGTCTATATATGGTAGGCAGCCTTCGAGTCAGCGGGCCTGCACGGCGCTTGATTCACATCAGTGCAGGCGCGGGGAAATCGGCCCACGATAAGCGGCTCGGCGGCTCCGGCCGCGTTGATGTCATCAGGAGAGCGATATATGTCTCTGCCGTTACCCTTCCTGCCGCGTCTTCCCGCTCCCGGCCGCCTGATTCGTGCCGTCGATCCGTGCGTGCCGGTCGGTGTCAAGCGCCGCCTGGTGGAGCCGCTGCTCAATCGCACCTTTGCCGCGCCCCTGGCTGAGGGGGAGTTCGACGCCCTGGCGGGGCGCCGCATCACCCTGGCCATCGAGGATCTCGGCATGGCCCTGACCCTCACCCTCGAGAGCGAGCGCCTAAGGGTATGTACCCAGCCCGGCGAGGCCACCATCCGCGGTGGCTGGCGCGAGTTCCTCTGCCTGGCCACCCGCCGCGAGGATCCCGATGCCCTGTTCTTCCAGCGCCGCCTGTTGATCGAGGGCGATACCGAGCTGGGCCTGATGGTCAAGAATCTCCTCGACGGTCGCGAGGAGGGGCTAGCTCAGGGCCCCTTCGGTGAGCTTCTGGTCCGCCTGGAGCGGCTGGCGAGACGCACGACCTGACCCTTTTCCGATAACCGTATTTCTCCGGAGCCATCCGCATGAGCACTTCCACCAAGGCCGTGAAGTCATCCAGTGAGGTCCCCCTGCAGGTGCCGTCTCGCGATATCTGGGACTCCAAGTACCGCCTCAAGGACCGTCACGGCAAGCCCGTTGACAAGGATGTGGGCGCCACCTGGGAGCGGGTGGCCCGGGCCCTGGCCGCGGTGGAAGGTGACAAGGCCGAGGAGTGGCTGCCGAAGTTTCGCTGGGCGCTGGAGAGTGGCGCCATTCCCGCCGGGCGGATCATGTCCAACGCCGGCGCCGAGGCCTACAAGCCAGCGGTGAGCCTGATCAACTGCACGGTGTCGCGCACCATCCGCGACTCCATGCACGATATCCTCGACTCCGTGGTAGACGCCGGCATGACCCTCAAGGCGGGCTGCGGCATCGGCTATGACTTCTCCACCCTGCGCCACAAAGGGGCCTTCGTGTTCGGGGCCGGTGCCGGCACCAACGGCCCTCTGGCGTTCATGGATATCTACGACAAGATGTGCTTTACGGTGGCCTCCGCCGGTGGGCGCCGGGGCGCTCAGATGGGCACCTTCGATGTCGGTCACCCGGATGTGCGTCAGTTCATCGAGGCCAAGCGCGAGGCGGGCCGCCTGCGCCAGTTCAACCTCAGCCTGCTGATCACCGACGAGTTCATGGAGGCGGTGAAGCAGGACGCCGACTGGCCGCTGGCCTTCCCGCTGCACGCCGGCGAGAAGGACGACGTCGACCAGAACGAGCTGATCTACCGCGACTGGCCGGTGGTGGAAGAGGGCTACACCGTCGATGCCGAGGGCCGCGTGGCCTGCCGCATCGTCGAGGTGATCAAGGCCCGCGAGCTCTGGGATACCATCATGAGCTCCACCTACGACTTCGCCGAGCCGGGTTTCATCCTGATCGACCAGGTCAACCGGATGAACAACAACTGGTTCTGCGAGGAGATCCGCGCCACCAACCCCTGCGGCGAGCAGCCGCTGCCCCCGGAAGGTGCCTGCCTGCTGGGCTCGGTCAACCTGACCCGCTTCGTCATCGACCCCTTCGGCAAGAAGCCGCGCTTCGACTGGGAGCGCTACCGCGAGGTGGTGGCGGTCTTCACCCGCATGCTCGACAACGTGGTGGAGATCAGCGGCCTGCCGCTTTCCGGTCAGCGCCGCGAGATCGAGGCCAAGCGCCGCCACGGGATGGGCTTCCTGGGCCTGGGTTCGACCATGACCATGCTCAAGATTCCCTACGGCTCGCCCGAGTCGCTGGCCTTCACCGAGGAGGTGAGCCGCAACCTGGCCATCGAGGGCTGGAAGCAGGCGCTGGAGCTTTCCCGCGAGAAGGGCATGGCCCCGGCGCTGGCGGAGGACTTCGAGATCACCCCGAAGATGATGCGCGAGCGGCCCGAACTCAAGAAGGACGGCTACGAGATCGGCGACAAGCTGCCCGGCCGCATCCTGCATGCGCGCTACAGCCGCTACATGCAGAAGGTCGCCGAGCTGGAGCCGGAACTGGTCGCCCAGCTCGCCGAACACGGCGCGCGCTTCACCCACCACAGCTCCATCGCCCCCACCGGCACCATTTCGCTGTCGCTGGGCAACAATGCCTCCAACGGCATCGAGCCGTCGTTCTCGCACCGCTACTTCCGCAACGTGATCCAGGCGGGCAAGAAGACCAAGGAGCAGGTGGAAGTGGTCTCCTTCGAGCTGGCGGCCTATCGCCACTTCATCGCCCCCGCCGCCGTGGACAGCGACCTGCCGGACTATTTCATCACCGCCGATTCGGTGAGCCCGAAGCAGCACGTGGCGGTGCAGGCCGCCGCCCAGGCCTGGGTCGATTCGGCGATCTCCAAGACGGTGAACGTGCCCACCGAGTTCCCCTTCGAGGAGTTCAAGGATCTGTACCTGGACGCCTACCGGAGCCAGCTCAAGGGCTGCACCACCTTCCGCTTCAATCCGGAGGCCTTCCAGGGCGTGCTGGTCCGCGAGGACGACCTGAAGAACACCACCTATGTGTTCGAACTGGAGAACGGCGAGACCGTCGAGCTGGCCGGTGACGAGAAGATCATCTACGACGGCGAAGAGCACAACGCGGCCAACCTCTATGACGCGCTGAAGGAAGGCACCTATGGCAAGTGGTAAGCCGTTCCACCTGCCGTTGAGCGTCAATCACCAACTTATCGGAGGAGCCTCCTGATGGCCGTCGAGATCACGTCCAAGATCGTTTCCTACAGCGTCAAGAAGGCAGTGGAAGAGCCGCCGCTGCCCGAGGAGAACCC
>PWIZ01000213.1 GCA_003560175.1 Halomonas sp.
CACCGGCGGCGGCGCCGTGCTGCGCGAGGAGAACCGCTGCATGCTGCGCGAGCGGGGTACCGTCATCTACCTGTTCACTACCGTCGAGCAACAGCTCAGGCGCACCGCCAAGGATCGCAACCGCCCGCTGCTGCAGCGGCCTGACAAGGAGGCGGTGCTGCGTGAGATGTTTGGCGTGCGCGATCCTCTCTACCGGGCCACCGCCGATGTCACCGTGCGTACCGATCGCCGCGGCCCCAGGGCCGTGGTCAACGATATCGTCAGACGCGTTACCCGGCTAGTTGACCCCTTCCAATGCAAGGCATGAATCCATGATCGAGACTTCCGCTGGCCCGCGCATCCTCGAGGTATCTCTGGGCGAGCGCAGCTATCCCATCCATATCGGTCCCGGCCTGTTGGGTGAGCCGGACGCACTGACGCCCTGGCTGGCCGGCCGTCAGGTCATGGTGGTCACCAACGAAGTGGTCGCGCCGCTCTATCTCCAGCGCTGCCGAGCCTCGCTGCCTGCCGACGCCGAGGTGCGCGAGCTGGTGCTGCCCGATGGCGAGGCCACCAAGACCCTGGAGAGCGTGTCGCGCATCTGGGATGCCCTGCTGGAGGCGGGCTTCAACCGTCGCTGCACCCTGATCGCCCTGGGCGGCGGGGTCATCGGGGACATGGTCGGCTTTGCGGCGGCCTGCTACCAGCGCGGCGTTGCCTTCATTCAGGTGCCCACCACGCTGCTTTCACAGGTGGACTCCTCGGTGGGTGGCAAGACCGGGGTCAACCATCCGCTGGGCAAGAACATGATCGGCGCCTTCTGGCAGCCGCGGGCGGTGCTGATCGACACCGACACCCTGGTCAGCCTGCCGCCGCGGGAGCTCTCTGCGGGGCTCGCCGAGGTGATCAAGTACGGGCTGATTCGTGACGCCGCCTTCCTTGACTGGCTGGAGGGCGCCATGGCGGACCTGCGCGCCCTGGAGCCGGCGGCCCTGATCCAGGCCATCGAGTGCAGCTGTGCCCTGAAGGCCCAGATCGTCGCCGAGGACGAGACCGAGCAGGGCGTGCGGGCGCTGCTCAACCTGGGGCACACCTTCGGTCATGCCATCGAGGCGCACCAGGGCTATGGCAAGTGGCTGCACGGCGAGGCGGTGGGTGCCGGCATGCTGATGGCTGCCGAACTCTCGGCCCGGCTGGGCTGGCTCGATGAGGCCGCGGTGTCGCGCGTGCGGGATATTCTCGCGGCGGCGGCGCTGCCCCTGGCCGCGCCAGCCGACATGTCGGTGGGGGACTTCCTTGTCCGGATGCGCCTGGACAAGAAGAACATCGACAGTCGCCTGCGCCTGATCCTGCTGCGTGAGCTGGGCGATGCCTGTCTCTCCGACGAGACGCCCCCCGAGCTGCTGGAAGCCCTGATCGAGGCGTTCCCCCGCGGCTGACGCTCAACCGTTTCTGCTTCCTCCTCTCGACCCTTGCGCCCGCACACCTGTGCGGGCGTCGTCGTTGGTAGACGCTGTTTGCCGCCGGCCTCCGCGAGCGTCAAGAATCAGCATGCCGTATGCGCTATCAGCATGGGGTTTTCTGACGAATAAGACTAAAGGGTAGTGGTGTTTTACGGTCGTTGAAATTGCGTTTATGCTACTTGCAAGTCGTTGAGTTGCGTGCTTTTTTTGCCCGCCATGTTTTTTCAAGTAGCGGATTTTTCAGCTTTTTTTGTTTTCCCTGGTGGCTGGGGCGTTGCGCGTTTTGGGGGAGATTGACTATGCTGGGCAACCTTTTTCCATGCAGTCCTGGTGCCCTTGAAGGGCGTGAGAAAAAAATAAAACCGTTTAAAATACCATGAGTCTACTGCAAAAAAAACACCCTATATTCGAGGCGCGCCAATGAACAGAGGTCTCCACCAGCCCGGCGAATTCCGTGACAACTGCGGCTTCGGCCTGATAGCTCACATGGAGGGCCGAGCTAGCCATCAGCTGCTCAAGACCGCCATCGAATCGCTGACCTGCATGACCCACCGCGGCGGCATCGCCGCCGATGGCAAGACCGGCGACGGCTGCGGTCTACTGTTGAAGATGCCCGAGACCTTCATGCGCGAAGTGGCCGATGAGGCCCTGGGCGTGTCCTTGGGTGAGCGTTTCGCGGTGGGGGTGGTCTTCCTGCCCGACGATGACGCTCGCGCCGATAAGGCCTCCGAGGTCCTCGAAGGTGAGCTGCGAGGCCGTGGCCTGGTGATTCGCGGCTGGCGCGATGTGCCGGTAGACCCCGGCGTATGTGGCCCCATGGCGCTCGAGTGCCTGCCGCGTATCCGGCATCTGTTCGTAGAGCCGGGCAAGAATGGCAGTACCGAGACCTTCGAGGTCGACCTGTTCATGGCTCGCCGCCTGGCCGAACAGGCTCTGAGCGACGAGCAGGAGTTCTACGTCTGCTCGCTCTCTGGGGAGGTGGTCTCCTACAAGGGGCTGGTGATGCCGGTGGATCTTCCGGCCTTCTACCGCGACCTGGGTGACGAGCGCCTGGAGACCGCCATCTGCGTCTTCCATCAGCGCTTCTCCACCAATACGGCGCCGCGCTGGCCGCTGGCTCAGCCCTTCCGGCTGCTGGCCCACAACGGCGAGATCAACACCATCGAGGCCAACCGCGGCTGGGCCAACTCGCGCAAGGAGAATTTCGCCTGCGAGCTCCTGCCTGAAATTGCTGGGCTCGACGAGATCGTCAACACCGTTGGTTCCGATTCCTCGAGCATGGACAACATGCTCGAGGTGCTGCTGGCCGGCGGCATGGAGCTGCACCGTGCCGTGCGCATGATGGTGCCGCCGGCCTGGCAGAACGTGGAGCTGATGGATAGCGAGCTGCGTGCCTTCTACGAGTACAACTCCATGCACATGGAGCCCTGGGACGGCCCCGCCGGGGTGGTGATGACCGACGGCCGCCAGGCGCTCTGCATGCTCGACCGGAACGGCCTGCGCCCGGCTCGCTGGGTGATCACCAAGAACGGCTTCATCACTCTGGCGTCGGAGATCGGCACCTATGACTACCAGCCCGAGGACGTGGTGGCCAAGGGTCGCGTGGGCCCTGGTCAGATACTGGCGGTGGACACCGAGACCGGTGAGGTCCTTCACACCGCTGACATCGATGCCCGCCTGAAGTCGGCTTATCCCTACAAGCGCTGGCTGAAGCAGGAGGCCCACTACCTCGAGTCGGCACTGACCGAGCTGGCCAGCTTCCAGAACATGGACCTCGACGCCCTCAACGTCGCCCAGAAGATGTTCCAGGTGAGCTTCGAGGAGCGCGACCAGATGCTGCGCCCGCTGGCCGAGAGTGGCCAGGAGGCGGTGGGCTCCATGGGTGATGACACGCCGATGGCGGTGCTATCCGGCAAGCAGCGGCTTCTCACCGACTACTTCCGCCAGAAGTTCGCCCAGGTCACCAACCCGGCCATTGATCCGCTGCGCGAGGCGATCGTGATGTCGCTGGAGACCTGCATCGGCACCGAACGTAACGTCTTCAAGGCGACCCCCGAACATGCCCACCGCATCATCCTGACCACGCCGGTGCTGTCGCCGCGCAAGTTCACCGCCCTGGTGGAGCAGGAGGACCCCGCCTTCGCCAGTGAGCTGCTGAGCCTGGGCTATGACCCGGAGCAGGTGGGCTTGAAGGCAGCGCTCCAGGCGCTCTGTCGTCGGGCCGAGGAGGCCGTGAGGGCGGGCAAGGTGATCATGGTGCTGTCGGATGCCGACCTCGCCAGGGGCGAGCTGCCGATCCACGCGGCTCTGGCCGTGGGTGCCGTGCACCACCACCTGGGCCGGCTGGCGCTGCGTCCCCGGGCCAACATCGTGGTGGAGACCGGCTATGCCCGCGATGCCCACCAGATGGCGGTGCTGTTCGGGGTGGG
>PWIZ01000073.1 GCA_003560175.1 Halomonas sp.
ATCCCAGATGGCGTCCGGGTTGGCGCGGCGCTCCGCCATGCCCTTCTTGATGGCATCCTGGTGGGAGCCGGAGAAGGCGGTGAAGACCAGGTCGCCCACGTAGGGGTGGCGCGGGTGCACCGGCAGCTGGTTGCAGTACTCCACCTCGCGCATGATCGGCGTGATGTTGGAGAAGTCGAGGCCCGGGTGGACGCCCTGGGTGTACATGTTCATGGCAAGCGTCACGATATCGACGTTGCCGGTGCGCTCACCGTTGCCGAACAGGGTGCCCTCGACGCGGTCGGCGCCGGCCATCAGGGTCATCTCGGCGGCCGCTACCCCGGTGCCGCGATCGTTGTGCGGGTGCACGCTGACGATCAGTGCCTCGCGATCATTGACGTGGCGGCAGAACCACTCCACCTGGTCGGCGTAGTTGTTGGGCGTCGCCGCCTCCACGGTGGCCGGCAGGTTGACGATCATCGGCTTCTCGGCGGAGGCGCCGTAGGCCACCATCACCGCCTCGACGATCTCCTTGGCGAAATCCATCTCGGTGGTGGTGAACAGCTCCGGCGAATACTGGAAGGTCCAGTTCGTCTCCGGCGCCTCGCTCATGCGCTGTCGGATGCGGGTGGTTGCGTCCACGGCGATCTGAATGCATTCGGGCTTGCTGACGTTGAACACCACCCGGCGGAACATCGGGTCGGTGGCGTTGTAGACGTGGACAATCGCGCTCCTCGCCCCCTTGATCGCCTCGAAGGTACGGTCGATCAGGTGGTCCCGGGCCTGGGTCAGCACCTGGATGGTCACGTCATCGGGGATCTTGCCGTTGTCGATCAGCGAGCGCACGAAGTCGAAGTCGGTCTGGGAGGCCGAGGGGAAGCCCACCTCGATCTCCTTGAAGCCGATCTTTACCAGCAGATCGAACAGGCGCTGCTTGCGCTCCTGGTCCATGGGATCGATCAGCGACTGGTTACCGTCGCGCAGGTCGACGCTAGTCCAGATCGGCGGCCGCTCGATGCGGCGACTGGGCCACTGGCGGTCGGGCAGGTCCACGGCGACGAAGGGGCAGTACTTGGCGGCGGGGTTGTCGAGCATCATGGCGGCGTTCTCCCTGGGCGACGGTGCGGCGAAATCAGTGGACGGTGCAGAAACGATGACGCCCCGACGGGCGCTGGCCAGTCGGGGCGTCGAGACTCGCTTCATATATGATCGCACAGACGACAGCACCTTGGCTGACGCAGGCGACACGTTGGGCATACATGGCAGTGCTGAAAGGGGTGGTGAACATGGTACAACCTCGTTTTCGACCGGACCTTCAAGGAAGGACAATAGCGATGCAGGTGGCATCGCCCACGCTCTCAGGAGCGGGCTAGTAGTCGTAGGTCGAGGCGGTACGAAATCATGTTCATGCCTCTAGAAAATCAAGATTGAGCCCCTTTGTCAACCTTCCCTGCCCGGCGCCGGCCGACTTACCCCCGCTGGCGCTCCAGCAACGCCTCCATCCGCGACAACTGGTCGCGCAACTCTCTCACGTCGTCGCGCAGGCCATGCAGCTCCGCGGCCTCGCCCTCCCCACTCTCCAGCTCGATGGCCAAGCTCTCCTTCTGCATCACATCGAGCACGATGCCGATCATCATGTTCAGGAAGATGAAGGCGTTGAGGAAGATGAAGGTGAGGAAGTAGATCCAGGCGTAGGGGTAGTGCTCCATGGTCGGATAGAGCACCGCCGTGGCCCAGCTCTCGAAGGTGGCTACCTGAAAAAGCGTCAGCATGGCCAGCGAGATGTTGCCCCACAGTTTCTCGTCCACGCTGGCGAACAGGAAACTGCCCAGGGCGCCGTAGATGTAGAAGATGATGAACATCAACAGCACCACATAGCCCATGCGCGGGATCGACTTGAACAGGGCGGCAATCAGCATGCGCAGCTCGGGGATCATCGACACCAGACGCAGCACCCGGAAGATGCGCAGCAGGCGGGCCAGCAGCACCATCTCCGAGTCATCCATGGGAATCAGGCTGGCGGTGACGATCAGGAAATCGAAGATGTTCCAGCCCTTTCGGAAGAAGTCGCGCAACCGCCGCTCCGCCGCCATGCGGATCAGGATCTCCACCAGGAAGAACACCGTCACCGCCACGTCGAGCCACAGCATCACCGCCTGAAACCGGCTGACCTCCTCCTCGTAGGTCTTGGCACCGATCAGCAGCGCCGAGACCACGATGATGGTGATCACCGTGAGCTCGAAAGCCTTGTGGGAGCGCAGTCGCTCGAGGCGGTCGCGCCAGGTCTCGAAGGTATCGCTCACTCCCCCTGCTCCTCCAGATCCACCTGGCGATAGCCGATCAGGTAGAGCACGGCGTCGAGCCCCAGGGTCGAGATGGAGTGACTAGCCTGGACGCGCACCAGCGGCTTGGCGCGAAAGGCGATGCCCAGCCCAGCGGCGGCCAGCATCTTGAGGTCGTTGGCCCCATCGCCCACGGCGATGGTCTGCTCCAGGCTGAGCCCCTCGCGCTCGGCGATCTCGCGCAGCAGCTCGGCCTTGCGGTCGGCGTCGAGGATCGGCTCGCGGACCTCACCGGTCACCTTGCCGTTCTCGATGACCAGCTCGTTGGCGTGGATCTCGTCGAAACCAAGCTTCTGCTGCAGGTGGCGGGCGAAGTAGGTGAAGCCGCCAGAGAGGATCGCCGTGCGGTAGCCCAGGCGCTTGAGCTGAGCCATCAGCCGCTCCACGCCGTCCATCAGCGGAAGCGACTCGGCGATCTCGGCCAGCACCGACTCGTCGAGGCCCTTGAGCTTGGCCATGCGCTCACGAAAGCTCTGCTGGAAGTCGAGCTCGCCGCGCATGGCGCGTTCGGTGACCTCGGCCACCTCCTCAAAGACGCCGTGGCGGCGCGCCAGCTCGTCGATCACCTCGGCCTTGATCAGGGTCGAATCCATATCGAAGCACACCAATCGCCTGTGCCGTCGCCAGATGGAATCCTCCTGGATGGCGATGTCCACGCCATGCATGGCGCCCAGCGCCAGCGCCTTCTCGCGCAGGGCGTCGAGGTCGACCTCTTCGCCGCGCAGCCAGCACTCCACGCAGGCTCCCTGGATGCTGTCGTGATCCCGGGGCACCCCGCCGTCCAGGGGCTCTCGGCCGGAGAGGCGATGAATCAGCTCCACGGTCAGGCCATGCTCGGCGGTCAACGCGCCCATCTCGGCCAGGATGCCGGCGGGCAGATGAGGCGCCAGTAGGGTCAGGATCAGCCGCGGCTGACTGGCCTGGCTGCTCCAGCGCTGGTACTCCTCGGCGCTGACCTGGGTCGCCTGGACGTCGAGCCCCAGGGCATCGCCGGCGGCACTGAGTGCGCTCTCCAGATCGGCCTCGTGGTCGAGGCCCACCAGCGCCTCCAGGGAGAGCATGCCGAAGGTCACGCTCTGGTTGATATCCAGCAGGCGGGCGCCACTCGTCGCCAGGGCCTTGCCCAGGCCGGCCAGCTGGCCCGGACGCGCCACGCCGGTGGCGCGGATCAGTACTCGTCGTGTCATGTTAACCCCTGTCTAAAGCCGTAGGAGCCCGATTCATCGAGCGATTGGCGGTGTTACCATCGCGCGATAAATCGCGCTCCTACAGCGCTTTCACTCGGCGACGTCCAGCCTATCCACCTTCTGCAGACCGCGGGGCAGCTTGCTGCCGCGCCGGCCGCGCTCGCCGCAATAATACGCGAGATCGTCGGGTTTGAGGGTGAGGTGGCGCTTACCCGCGTGGACCACCAGGCCGGCGCCGGCCGGCAGCAGCACCACGTCGCGCACGAACTCCTCGCGCCGCGCCGCCCGAGGACCGGGAATATCGATCATCTTGTTACCCTTGCCCTTGGCCATCTCCGGCAGGTCCTCCAGGGG